>DATJET010000164.1:0-14628 GCA_035496295.1 Gemmatimonadaceae bacterium | reverse complement strand
AGGCACCTCACCAATCCAGCGATTCAGTCTGTCTTGCCGCGCAATCCATCGAACAATGCCGTCCCCGCCTGCCGCGCGTGACGCTCGGCCTCAGCGGTCGAGATCCCGAGGAAACCGACACGCTGATCGATTAAGAGGGTCGTTAGGCCGTGCACGAGCGACCAAGCGGCGAGCGCCTGATCGCGCACGGACCCCCGACCGACCTGTCCCGAAGCCTGGCCGCGCTCCAGCACGCTGGTCAGGACCGCGAAGGTCGCGTCACTCGCGGCTTGGAGGTTGGGGTAGCGCGCTTTCTCAGCCAGCTCCGCCCCGAACATCAGCCGGTAGTGCGCTGGCCGCTGAACGCCGAACCGGACGTAAGCGGCGGAGATGTTGGCGAGCGCTTGGCGTGCAGAGCGTGGATGCCCGCGAGTAGCAGCCTCCAGTGCTTGCCGAAGGGACTGGAAGCCGAGCGCCGCTACCTCGGCGAGCAGCGCTGACTTGTCTTCGAAGTGGTTGTACGGAGCCATGTGACTCACGCCCGCCCGGCGCGCAACCTCGCGGAGCGTGAAGTTCCACGCGCCCTCCTCGGTGACCATGCTGAGCGCCGTGTCGATCAGGGCGCGCCGGAGATCGCCGTGATGGTAGCGCGCGGGGCGGCGCGCGCGCGCGGCTGAGGACACTCGGGGATTGGCCATGGCGGTCACGAGACTGGAATGTTTACAGAGTATATAGACAGTGGAAACATATCGGCCGATGTTTGCATTGTAAATGTCAGACGCCTCGCGTGCCGACGCAACCCGCGTCGGAGCGAGTCGACCGCCCCAAGGGCAATTCGAAGGAGGTCCCCCATGTCCCGCACTCCTCGCTTCCACCCGCGCCGCCCGCTCGTCGTCACCGGACTCGTGTTGATCGGCCTCGTCGCGTCCCTCGCGACGACCAGCGTGCACCGGTCGATCTCCGAACGCGCACGCGGTCACCGGAATCCCGCGGCTCCTCACCATGTGATCGCCGCCGGCAACCATTCTCCGACGCCTATCGACGACAGCCGAGTCGATCTCACGAGCGCCTACTTCGCCGAGTTCACCGGCGTCGGCGCCGACGGGCGCGACATGGTCTGGCGTGGCGCCGTCGCAGGTGGCGCGGCCGGCGAGCTCACCGTGCGGCTCGCGCACGTGGGACGGGACGTCGACGCTGCGAAGCCGAGATGGCCAGTCGAAGGCATCATCTTCGTATCGGGTGAGGACCCGCGGCGCGCCTTCGCCGCCGAGGTGCGCGGGACGATCGACTGGCCCGCGAAACGCGTGAGGCTGGCGGGCGAAGTCTCGGTGGGCTACATGCGCGGCGCGCACGTCGAGCTGACGGCTGACCTCGTCGATTGCGATCTCTCAGGCGAGCTGCGGCCCGCCGCCGGGCTTCGCCCTCCGGTGGTCGCCCGATTCGCGCGGTCGACGTAGTAAACATCTTTCGGCCGCGCCTTCGGTCGGCCACACGCTCCTCCGGCGAGAAGCGTTGGCGGCATCAACCAGCTTAACGAGTAGCGACTATGTCGAGAACGCAGGCTTCGACCACCACGATCCGGCACGCATCGACCGCCGATCTGCCCCGGCTGGGCAGACTCGGCGCGCTGCTCGTCGAGGAACACCACAACTTCGACGAGCGGCGGTTCATCCCGACGCGCGATCGCACACCCGCCGACTACGCGGCATTCCTCGTTAGGCAGTTAGCCGATCCGCATGTGATGGTGCTGGTCGCCGACGACCACGGGGACGTGGTCGGCTACGCGTACGCGACGATCGAAGGCTACGATTACATGGCGCTTCGCGGACCAGCCGCCGTTATTCAGGACATCATCGTTGACCCGCAATTCCGCGGTCGCGGGATTGGACGGCAGCTGTTGCACGCCATGCTCGAGGCGCTTCGCACGAGCGGCTCATCACAGGTGGTGTTGTCGACGGCAGAGCGGAACGAGGCGGCGCAACGTCTGTTCGCGAGCGCCGGCTTTCGCCGAACCATGGTCGAGATGACGCGCGAGCTCGAGCCGCCGAGCGGTCACCGTTAGGCCCGGCGATTGGCCGATCGTCATGGCTGAGGGTGGTGCTTCGACGCACCTGGAGAGTTCGACTCATCGCTTCTCCGGTGGTCGGCTCGCCGGTGGGACGATCGACTTCGCACGTAGATATTCCACGATCTGGCCGTAGTGATCCGAGGAATGCGCGAGCGCATCAATGATCAAGCCGAGCCGCGTCCGTTGCCACGTGCCCGACAACCCCGGAATCGTGTCCACCATGTTCCTGTCGTCGACCGTGGCGATGGCGCGGTGCAGGCACTCGAACGAGCCACGCAGATAGGCGAGGATCTCCGCCTTGGTGCGGACCGACGGCGGCGCCTCTTCGTCGTGCGTTCCGCTCGGCGGGTCGACGCCTAACGCCTTGGAACCGAGTTGCCAGTTTGCCGCCGCCAAGTGCTTGAGCTGCTCGGCGAACGTTCGTACTCCGGCGAATGCGCCGCCGTGCGGCGCATAGCCATAGTCGGTCTCTGGCATGACCACGGCTGCGGGCACGACTTGTTGCTCAATGACCAGGAGCCGATCCTCGAGGACGTGGCGCGCATCGTACGTGCTCGGCGCGCTGGGCTGCGCCGCCGTGGCGTTGCTCGCGCCTACGACAGCGAGCAGAACGAACAGCCGCGAGATGAGTTGCATCGTGCACTCCGTGTGAATGTGTTCGCCAGCGTACATCCTCGAGTGCACTTGAAGTCAAGGGCGCGAGGAACGGTCATCCGACACCCCAGGCGCGATATCCGACCCCTTGCACTTCTACAAGAAGGGCTGCATACTTCCACCGACCTGTAGAAGCGCAACAGGAACGGTGCTCAAATGCTGACCGATATTCGGTATCGCCTACGCGCATTGTTCTCTCGCGCGTCCGTCGAGCACGAGCTCGACGATGAGTTCCGCTTCCACATCGAACGCGGGGCCGAGAAGTACGAGCGGCAAGGCCTGTCGCATGATGCGGCGCTGCGCCGCGCTCGCCTCGAGTTCGGCGGCGTCGAGCAGATGAAAGAAGCGAGCCGCGACATGCGCGGGATCTCGCGACTCGAGTCCATCGTGCGCGACCTGCGCTATGCGACTCGATCACTCAAAAACCGCCCCGCCTTCACGCTGACTGTCATCGCCACGCTGGCCCTCGGCATCGGCGCGAATGCGGCGATCTTCACGCTCGTCGACGCGCTGCTATTGCGCCCGCTCCCGGTGTCGCATCCCGAGCAACTCGTGATCGTGAGCGATCCCGCCCAAGTGAATACGAACAACGTCGGCGCTCCGATCACTGACTTCGTCTCGTTCCTGCTCTATCAGGACGTGCGCGCACGCGCCACGGTGTTCACGGACATGTACGCGACCGGGTGGTCCGGTCCGATCGACGTGCAGATTGGCTCAGGGACCGGCCTAACCGACGAACAGCCACACGCGCGATTCGTGACCGGCAATTTCTTCTCCCTGCTCGGCGTGCCCGCCTACGTCGGCCGCACCTTCACTGCGGCAGAGGACGAGACGCCAGGGCAGGATCCCGTTGTGGTACTCAGCTATCAGTATTGGCAAAGCCGCTTCTCGGGTTCGCGCGCCGCGATCGGCAGTGTCATGCGTGTGAACGATGTCGCGATGACGATCGTCGGCGTGACGCCGCCGGGCTTCCGCGGCGACATCGTCGGCCAGCCGCTCGACTTCTGGCTCCCGATGATGATGGACCCGGCGATTCAGCCCAAGATGAATTTGCTGAACGATCGCGCGTGGTCGTGGGTGGTGATGATGGGTCGCCTGAAGCCACGCGTTACGCTCGAGCAGGCGCGTGAGCAGGTGAGCGCGGTCGAGGCGAACTCGATACGCGAAGGCCTCTCGGGCCCCGCGCGGTCGCAGTTCGACGATGGCCTCAAGGGGAATCCCATTCATGTCGTGTCGGGCGCCCGCGGGTTCTCCGAACGACGCGCCGAGTATGGAAAGGCGCTCTGGGTACTGATGGCGGCGGTCGGTTTGGTCATTCTCGTCGTTTGCGCGAACGTATCGAGTCTCATGCTTGCGCGCGCCGTCGCTCGCACTCGCGAGATGACCGTGCGCATGACGCTCGGTGCCGGCCGCAGGCGGTTGATTCAGCAACTGCTCGTCGAGGGCGCGTTGCTGGCGATCGTGTCGGGCGTGCTCGGACTGTTCGCGGCGACATGGGCCAGCCGCGTGTTGCTCACGACCGTGCGCAGCGATTCGATCGTTGCCGGACCGGTCGCAATCGATACGGCACTCGATGCGCGTGTACTCGCGTTCACGGGGGCAATGACGCTTGCGTGCGTGCTGCTGTTCGGCTTGTTGCCTGCATTCCGTGCAACGCGTGTCGATCTCGCGACATCGTTGCGCTCGCAGGGACGCAACCTCACCGGCGCGGCGCGAGTCGGGCGCGTTCCGTTAGGACGCGCGCTCGTCGTGGCGCAGATGGCATTGTCGGTGCTCCTGCTCATCGGCGGCGGCTTGCTCGTGCGGAGCATGCAGCAACTCCTGCATGGCGACCTCGGCATGGATCGCGATCACGAGGTTGCCGTGCGCGTCCGGACGTCGCGCTCGCAGTACGTCGGAGCGCGCCTTGGTCAATTGCGGCGCGACCTCGCGGACCGCGTCGGCGGAGTACCTGGCGTGGATGCGGTCGCGTTCGCCGATCATGGATTGTTCAGTGGGGGCTTTTCCGGCGGCCGCGTCGATGTGTCGGGGTTCGTTCCGCAAGCGGATTCGGAGCGCGTGGTTTCACTCGATCAGGTCGGCCCGAACTTTTTCCATGCCATTGGCGCGCGTTTGATTCGCGGCCGCGACATCGACCGCCGAGATCTCGAGACGGGACCACCCGCCGTGGTGATCAACGAAACGATGGCGAAGCAGTATTTCGGTGCTCGTGATCCACTCGCCGGGACTGTGACGCTGAACGACACCCTGCACTACAGGATCGTCGGGGTCGTGCGGGGTTTTCAAAGCAGTAACGTCCGCGGGAAGCCGACTCGCGAGATGTACATCGTGTTCAACAACCCGAACACCGGCAACGCCGGACAAGCCAAACTCGCGGTGCACGTGCGCGGGGATCCGGCGCGGTTCGTGGGTCAAATTCGGCGTGCGGTCCAAGACGTCGATCGGACGCTGCCGATCGCCGTCGATCCGGTGAACGACCTCGTGCGCGACACCGTGTCGGAGGACGTGCTGCTCGTGCAAGTGACGGTGTTCTTCTGCATCGCGAGTCTGGTGCTCTCGGCGCTCGGACTGTACGGGCTTACGTCGTATTCGACGAGCCAGCGCACCAGCGAATTCGGATTGCGCGCGGCGCTGGGTGCGGAGCCGGGCGATGTGACGAGAATGGTTCTCGGCGACGCGGTGCGTGTGGCACTCATAGGCGTCATGATCGGCGTTCCGGCGGGCCTTGCGGCGACGCGGTTGATTCGAGCGCAGCTCTTTGGCGTCGGAACGATCGACGTGCCGTCGCTCAGCATCGCCATCGTCGTGCTCATGGCGACGGCCGCCGTCGCGAGTTATTTGCCGGCCCGGCGAGCGGCGAAGGTCGGGCCGTTGGAAGCGCTGCGGTTAGAGTAGCGACCCGGACGCCGTCACGGCGGAGCGACCATCGTTACAACGACTTCAAGTATTCGATCAAGTCATGCTTTTCCGCCGGCGTTAGGCGAAGCTTGAAGTGAACGTCGTAGTGCTCGACCACGGCCGCCAGATCCTTGAAGCGCCCATCGTGATAGTAGCCGGGGCCGGCGGCGCCATGGCCGTTAGACTTGTCATACGTCCATAGACCCTTCAGGGGTGTTGTGCGATAGGAATGGTCGGGGGAGCGCGCTGCCTGGAAATCGTCGATTCCCATTTCCTTCGCGGTGTGGTTGTTCCAACCAGGTTCGGTGAAGAGCGGCGGAACGTGACATGTCGCGCATGTCCCTGTGCCGTTGAACACGCGCTCGCCGCGTCCCGCGGCCGCGGCGTCGAAGGAACCCGCCGGTGGTGGAGGAGCGGGAATCGAAAGCTGGTACACTTGCAACGCACCGAGTAGCGGCGTCACTTCATCCGGTGTGTTCCGGATCTTCCATTCGCCGGTGCGCGCACTCACCGGATATTTCTTCGCGTCGGCCAATCGCCGATCGTAGAACACACCCTTCCCGTGCATCTCCGTGTTTGCGACGTACGCGTTCCAGTACGTGACGTCGCCCCATCCGCCGGTCCACGTATGGTTGTTTACGCCCGCGAGCCCGAATGCGTTCGGGATGATGGTCCCTGCTTGCTTGCCATCAGGCCGCATCGCTTTCCCGTCTTTATCGAGCTCCGCGTCGAACCGGCCAGGTCCCCACGACATCAGCACTTTTTTCGCGGTTGGAACATCGACCTTGAGCAGCTTGGCGATCAGCGAAACGTTCGGTGTCGCCGCAATGATGGCACCGGGGTTGAGATCGCGATTGCCGAAACCATCGAGCCGATGACCGATGCCGGGGGCGAATGCATCATCGACGGTGGAATGACACACGGCGCACGTGAGGCCGACCTTCGTCATGCGATCGCCGTCGAACGTTCCGACCACGCCTAACACCGCTTTGAGCTTGATCAGCGTCAACGTCGTCGCCGGATCGTTCAGGTCGACCTTGCCGGCCTTGATCGCTTCGACGACTGCGGCGGGGAGCGCATCCATGTCGACCTTGAGCCCAAGCGCGAGCGCCGTCTTGGGGCTTACACCGGCGCCGACGCCGCCGTGCTGCGCGCCTTCGATCGCTTTGTCGAGACCAAGGCCGTCGCTCCAGAACGCCTCGTCGCCGAACGTAGCATAGCGAAACGTGTTTCGCCCTTCATCCATCATTTGCTGAGCGGCGTGGGCAACGGTGACATCCCATGGTGCCACAGCACTCGTGGCTGGGGCCAATGGTTTCATCGGTCGCGCGAAAGCATTCAATACGTGCGTCGCGCCGATCGTGATAATCGACGCCGCAACGACAACACCGCTCGAGAAAACCAGCATGTTTCGCCGACGCATTACGTCTCCTGGTGGTGCGCGCCGCAAATCAAACGTGGAACCGCCGACGTGTCTTGCAGATTCTTGACGACATCACGACGTGGGCGGGCAGTGCAATGCAGGGCTCATCAAGCCGCGAAGATGCCGATCGAGCTGACGTCGCCGCGTTCGACTTCTCGGGCGAGCGCGTCGTGGTGCTGCGCACGCTGTACCGCGCGATGACATTTCCTCGGCACTCGCACGACACGTACACAATCGGCGTTGGGCTGCGCGGCGTCGGATCGATTTGGTGTCGCGGAGCGAGCCACGTGCGCCGGCGCGGCGATATTGTCGTCATTCCGCCCGGAGAGGTTCACACCGGTGGCATTGGACCGCGCTCGGACGTGCTCTCGTACTTCGCGGCCCACGTAAGCGCATCTCTGTTCGAGCGATGCGCCACTGCGTGCACGGGCACGCCGGACTTTCGAGTCCCGGTGCTGCACGACAAACAAATTGCGCAGGCGCTTCTCGCCCTCGACCGGCTGGTGCTGCCTGCACACGCATCGCCGGACGATGGTCCGAGTCTGCCATCGGACGCGCTGATTGGGGGCGTTACCGCGCAAGAGGCACTGACACTCGCGATCGCGGGCGTGTTGCGACACCACGGCGGACGAAAGTCGAACGTCGTCACGCACGACGACCCGGCGATCGTGCGCGTCGCCAAAGAAATCATTCGAGGGTGCTATGCTGATTCAGGCATGACATCGATCGAGGCGCTGGCAGCCCGGGTTGGAGTCACGTCGTTTCACTTGATCCGCTCGTTCAGCAGATCGACCGGCATGTCGCCGCATCAGTATCTGCTCCAAGTCCGTGTCGAGCACGCGTGTGCGTTACTCGCGTCAGGCGAGGCGGCGTCACGTGTGGCGGCTCTCACCGGATTTGTGGACCAGAGCCATCTCACCGCGCATTTCAAGCGCTACGTTGGGACAACGCCCGGCCATTATCAGCGCTGTGTTAGGACATGACGGAGGCCGAGAAGGCGGGATGTTGGGCAGTGCTTACAGGAGCATCGAGATCTGGATGGCTCGCAGGCACATCCCCAATCCAGCAACCAGTGCGATTGCGCCAGTGAGCCTCGCGATGCGCGCACCGCCCGGCGCGACACGCTCGGCGGTGATCGCCGCCGTGATGATCAGCATCATGCGCGTGTCCATGAGACCCAGGACGAAGAGAACGGCCATTGGCGCAGCGCAACTGAGCCCACAATCGACACCGAGCCGACAGCCGTCAATCCACGCAGCCGCGCCCGTCAGCGCCGTGACGCACGCTTCGCGACAGTGGCGCAGTTGATTTGCTTTCCATCGCGAGCGCTGAATCACGCCGGCGCACAGGATGACCGCGCCTGCCGATGCTATTCTCATGGGTGACAGCGCGGTGCTCATCGCGAACAGCGCTAGAGCGATGGTCGCCCACACACTCGCATAGCCAACGGCCAGGAGTATCGTCCGTTGGGCGGCGCGCGACACCCGCGCCGCCCGCAGATGGCGGTGATGGCGCCAGACGGTGGGCGCGATCGATGGCAGCATCATCGCCACCATCATCGCGACCGTCGCGAGCGCCATCGCCGCCGGCGTCATCATCGGCATCTGCCTAACGCGACGAGTAGGCGTCGTGGTGGCGCAACCAGACGCCGCGCTCGTTGCGGCCTAACGGCGCGCGGTCGAGCCACTGATACATGCCCCAGAGGCCGTCGAGCCCGCGCGCGAACGTGGAATACGTGTGATACACCACGCCGTCTCGCAGCGCGAAGGCGCTCATGCCGGGACGCTCGCGCAGATACGTGGCGACGTCGGTTCCGGCTGACGCCGCGTACTGGCCCACCGGCGCTTCCGGACCGAGCTTCTTCCACTCCTCGAGCGTGCGCTTCATCACCGCCTCGGGTACCGCACCTTCGCGCCGATAGTTGTATTCGATCCCGCTGCGCTGCTCGAGCTCCGTGAACGCCACGCTGAAGTCGAAGTTGAAGTTGTCGCCGAACGAGGATGCCCATGGGAAGGTCCAGCCCATCCGCCGCTTGAACGCCTGGAGCTTGGCGAGCGGCGCACGAGACACTGCGAACATCGACACGTCGTGGTTCTCGAGATGCACCACGGATCCATTGAAGCCATCGGCGATGCTCGAGCACGAAGGACAGCCGGCCGTGTAGTCGGGTCCGAACATGAAGTGGTAGACGAGCAGCTGTGAGCGTCCGCGGAACAGGTCGGCCAGCGTCGCGCTTCCTTCGGTGGTGTCGAACCGGTAATCCTTCTGGACGGGGACCCAGGGCAGCGCCTGCCGCCGGCGAGCCAGCTCGTCACCACGGCGCGTCAACTCTTTTTCGGCTTCCAGCAAGTCCAGGCGAGCGGCCAGCCATTCCTCGCGTGTTCCAAGCGTCATCGTCGTCATTGTCGTGCTCTCCGTTCTCGTGGGTTCGTGAGTCTGGCGCGCCGTCGCGTGACAGGCGGCCGGTGTACGCCGAATAGAGTAGACGCCACTCGTTCGAGGGTGTGAGTAACAAGCGTGACGGGATTCCGATGGACTCGATGATCATCGCGGCCGCCCGCGCGCTCGCGGCCGGCGATCCGTTAGGCGCGTTGAACCGCGTGGCGCTGCGTGACGACGCCGCCGCGCTTGCGTTGCGCGGGATCGCCATGGCGCAGCTCGGCGATCTCGAGCGCGCTCGCCTGCTGCTCCGGCGCGCGGCGCGAGCCTTCGGACCGCGAGAAGCCGTGGCGCGCGCTCGGTGCGCTCTTGCCGAGGCGGAGATTGCACTCGTCACACGCGACCTCGGCTGGCCGGTCAAGGCGCTCGAGTCGGCGCACGCGACGCTCGAGCACCACGGCGACATCCTGAATGCCGCGCATGCGCGGCACCTCGCGGCCCGCCGCTTCCTTCTCACCGGACGCGTGGACGATGCGGAGCGCGCCATCGCCGATCTGGACGTGTCCGTGTTCCCGCCTGCGTCGAGAGCGGCGTTCGAGCTCGTCGTGGGCGGCATCGCGCTCCGCCGGCTCCGCACGCGTGCCGCGCGCGATGCTCTCGCACGCGCTGCCATGGCGGCGCAGGCTGCAGGAATCCCGTCGCTCGTAGCCGAAGTGGAACGGGCGTCGCTCGTGCTGGACGCGCCGGCGGCACGGATCGTTGGGCGCGGCGCGGAACGACCGCTCCTGCTCGAGGACGTCGAAGCCGTCCTGGCATCGGATGCACTGATCGTGGATGCGTGCCGCCATGCCGTTAGGCGTGCGGGCACGTCGAGATCGCTCGCGACACGTCCGGTGCTCTTCGCCCTCGCGCGCGCGCTCGGCGAAGCTTGGCCCGACGACGTTGCGCGCGATGTGCTCCTCGCTCGCGCGTTCGGCGCGAAGTTCGTCGATGACTCGCACCGCGCGCGGTTGCGCGTCGAGATCGGACGGCTTCGCGTTGCGCTCCGCGACATCGCCGAGGTCCGCGCGACGAAGCGAGGATTCGCACTCGTGTCACACCGCACGGACGAGGTCCTGGTGCTGGCGCGGCCCGTCGAGGAGGAGCATGCATCGCTGCTCGCGCTGCTCGACGACGGCGAAGCCTGGTCGACCTCGGCGCTCGCTCTCGCACTTGGCGCCAGCCAGCGCACGCTGCAGCGCGCACTGGAGGCGCTCGCACGGGAAGGAAAGGTGCAGCCGTTTGGTCGCGGTCGCGCCCGCCGCTGGATCATGCCGCCCGTCTCGGGATTCACGACAGCATTGTTACTCCCCGCCGCGCTGCCCATCGGTTAGGCTCACGTCATGCGACAATCCACTGCCGAGATCATTCGCGAGTACGGCCCGTTTCCGCGGGCAAACAACGTCGGCGGGGTCACGTACGACGGCCAATCGGTCTGGTTCGCCGCCGGGGATTCGATGCGCGCATTCGACCCCGCGAGCGGTGAGGAGCTTCGCGCGATCGATGTGCCGGCCCATGCCGGTACGGCATTCGATGGCAAATACCTCTATCAGATCGCCGAGCAGCGCATCCAGAAGATCGATCCACAGACTCGGCGCGTCGTGTCGACAATTCCTGCGCCAGGCGCGGGTGGCGACTCGGGACTCGCGTGGGCCGAAGGAACGCTATGGGTCGGCGAATATCGGGCTCGGAAGATTCACCAGATCGATCCGGAGACCGGCGCGATTCTTCGCACGATCGAGTCGAACCGATTCGTCACGGGTGTCACGTGGGTCGATGGCGAGCTGTGGCACGCCACCTTGGAGGGCGACGAGAGCGAGCTGCGGCGAATCGATCCGCGTACCGGCGCGGTTTTCGAGCGCCTGGAGATGCCGGAGGGCGTCCGCATCTCGGGGCTCGAGTCTAACGGAAAGGATCGGTTCTATTGCGGCGGCGCGAAGAGCGGGACGGTGCGAGCCGTTCGCCGCCCGCCGGTTGGTGGCCGGGGTCGGCCCTGATGCTCGTGGTCACCGGTTAGGGCTTGTGCGACGATCGGTCGACCCGAGTAGCGGGTTCTGCAGTTGACGTAGCTCGGAGCAGTCGCGAACGTGCGAGATGCGGCTCCGAGCGGACCCAGTCTCGAAAACCGACCGCGTGGCGAGCACGGCGGCTGCGTCCGGCGTTACAATCGCCACCGCGCTCGTCATCCTGACGAGTATATCGGCGCGCGCCGTGCTCACGCCGACTCCTGCGTCTCCGCATGAAACGGAACGCGCGCACCGCATCGCCTACGTGAGTCCGGTTGCGAAGCCGGCTGTCGTGCGCAGCATATCAGCGGTGCGGACCCGCGCGCACTCGCCGCGACCCGAGCTCACTGCTCCGGTGCCCGAGCGATCGACCGCGCCGCAACCGGCTTCCGTGGCATCCGATTCGAGCGCCGGCGCCCCGCCACCGCCTAACGCGACTCGATCGGCGATCTCGGATTTCGAGCGGCGCTGGACGGGACACGGCGTGTCGCCGCTCTTGCTGCCCAGCGCTCCGAGTGCGGCACCCTACGCCGGAAGCGCGAATTCCGGTGGGGCAACCGTGCGGATACCGAATACAGGAATGAATCGCGATGCTCAGTTACGGGCGCAAGACATGGCGGACAGGGCCGCACGCGCGGCTGGGGCCCCGATGTCGCCGTCCGCTCACGGCGGCATCAGCATCGATGCGCCGATTCCGTTCGGCGGACCGTCGAACGCGCAGCGCAAACGCGACAGCACGATCAACGCGCAGACGAAGGCGGTGTTGGTGCGCGTGCGGCAACGTCTCGATTCGATAGCCGCCGCACGGCAACGGAAGCGCGCCGACTCGCTCGCGGCTCTCGACAAACATCCCTAGCGCGATCGAAAGTCGTGCCGGATCACACTGCCTTCGACGCAGGAAGAAGCAGCTCGTAGGCGCGCGCCAGTGCATCATCGATTTCGGGCAGCACGTTGTCGTCGCCGACCAGCGCGAGCACGCCTGCATCGGCGAGCGCCGCGCGCGGTTGCGGCTGCACCTCGCTGAGCAGCACGCGCGATCCGCTGCGAGTGGACCGTCGAATGACATCACGGAGCGCATGAATGCCGGTGGCGTCGACGGCGTGCACATCGCGCATCCGAATGATCAACAGGCGAGGATGCTCGTTGAGGTGATCGAGCGTCTCGCGAAACGTCTCGACGGCGCCGAAGAACAGCGGCCCCTTGATCTCGAACACGCTCGTGCCGCGCGGGACGTGAAGTCGCCACGGCTCGGCGGGGTCGATCGCGAGATCGTCGTCGGTGTCCACGCCGCCGACGAAGAGATTCACGCTCGTGACCGTCGCCATGCGACGAATGAAGAGGAACGCCGCCAGGATCATGCCGACGGCGATCGCGACGGTGAGGTCGACGAGCACCGTTAGGCCGAACGTCGTGAGCAGCACCGCGACGTCGCTCTTCGGCGCGCGGAGCTCGGCCATGAACGTCCGCCACTCGCTCATGTGATATGCGACGATCGCGAGAATGGCCGCGAGCGCCGCCATGGGAATGAGTCCGGCAAACCGGCCGAAGCAGACCGTGATCAGGAGCAGCGTAGCGGCGTGGGTAATTCCGGCGACCGGCGTGCGCCCACCGTTCTTCACGTTCGTCGCCGTTCGCGCGATCGCACCCGTTGCGGGAATTCCGCCGAACAGCGGCGACGCGATGTTCGCAATGCCCTGTGCCACCAGCTCCATGTTGGAGCGGTGGCGTCCGCCGATCATGCCGTCAGCCACCACCGCCGATAGCAGGGACTCGATCGCAGCGAGCATCGCAATGGTGAAGGCCGGTGCCACGAGCGCGGTGATCTGCGTGAGCGAGAGATGCGGAAGCTGCGGATGCGGCATGCTCGGGTTGAGCGCGCCGAAGCGCGTGCCGATCGTTTCGACCGGAAGGTGCATCATGTGCACGGCCACCGTCGAGACAATCAACGCGACGAACGGCCCTGGAATGCGATGCGAGATGCGTGGCCACACAATGAGAATCGCGAGTGTGGCGCCCGATACGGCGAGTGCCGTTGGGGTGAAGGCGTCCGCGTGCGCGAGCATGGCGCCCCACTTGGGCAGGAAGTCGGCGGGCAATGCGCCCATGCGAAGGCCGAAGAGGTCCTTCACCTCGCTCGAGAAGATGATGATCGCGATCCCGCTCGTAAATCCGGTGATCACGGGCTGCGGGATGAACTTGATGGCGCTTCCGAATCGAGCGATGCCCATGATGACGAGGAGCACACCCGCGAAGAGCGTCGCGATCGTTAGGCCGTCGATCCCGTATTTCTGGACGATGCCGTAGACGATGACGA
This sequence comes from Gemmatimonadaceae bacterium, assembly GCA_035496295.1. Classification (GTDB taxonomy): domain Bacteria; phylum Gemmatimonadota; class Gemmatimonadetes; order Gemmatimonadales; family Gemmatimonadaceae; genus JADGGM01. Next base: position 868 of record DATJET010000164.1, on the reverse strand, counting down.
CGAACGCGCCCGTGGGTCCGCCGATCTGGACGCGCGAGCCGCCGAGCGCGGAGATCAGGAAGCCCGCGACGATGGCGGTCCAGAGCCCTCGTCCGGGCGTCACGCCGCTGGCGATGGCAAAGGCGATGGCGAGCGGCAGGGCGACGATACCGACGATGACGCCTGCGGTGGCATCGCGAACGAGCTGGTGCCGATCGTAATCCTTGAGCGTGGTGACGAGCTTCGGGACGAGCACGATCAGACTCCTGGGCGACGCGCGCCCGCCGGTATCGGTGCAAGGAGACTCACCGCCGCGCGGAGAAATCCATCGACGTCGAGATTCCGTTCGACCATTGACTGCACGGCGCAGCCTTTGATGAAGCTGACGGCTACCGCCGCGAGGCTTTCGGCCGTCGTGCCGGCGAAGCGCCCGGGATCGGCGGCGATGACCTCGTCGGCCATCGGGCGGAATGCGGCGCGGTAGCGATCGAGGTCGCGCTGCATGCGAAGGCGGACGGCGCGATTCCACATCCCTTCGTTCCAGAATTCGAAGAAGAGGCGGTTGTGCACGGGGTCACTGGTTAGGCGGCCCATCTCCTGCCGCAACAACGCGATGAGGCGCTCGAGCGGATCCGGGATGGTGTTCAGCTCAGGACCCAGGCGCAGGGTGATGGTCGTGGCGAGCACGTGGTCGAGCAGCGCCAGGAGGACGCGCTCCTTGCTTCGGAAGTGGAACGCCACCAAGCCGGTGCTCATCTCCGCGCGGCGCGCGACATCGCGGATCGTTACGGCACGCAGGCCGCCGCGGCTCGCGAGATGATACGCGGCGCGAACGATCTGCTCCCGGCGGAGCGATTCGGCGATCTTGGTTCCAGGCATGGCGAAGGGG
>DATJET010000163.1:0-4291 GCA_035496295.1 Gemmatimonadaceae bacterium | reverse complement strand
GGTCTCCTCACCGGCGCGCACGAGGCGCGATGCAATAGGTGTCAGAGCGTCTTCCGTTAGGAATGCGGCCGACAGGCGAGCGCCCGCGATCACCGACGTTCGTGCCGCGAGCACACGGTTCTGGATGGCTGCGTCGCCGGCAGCACGCGCTGCGTGCGTGAGTGCGCTCGACAACGCGACTCCGCTCTCTAACAGGGCCGACAGCGCGGCACAGACGCGCGCCGTCGCTGCCGACCGGCGAATTGCACCGATCACCGGGGTGCCCAACAGGAGATTGGCCCAACGGACGGCCCCAGCGCCGGAGGAAACCCAGGCCCGCCAAGCCACTAATACAATGAGTGTCGCGACACCTGTCGGAAGCGCGGCAAGTCGAGCTACGGCAGAGGATTCCAGCACGAAACGCGTGGTCGGCGGCAGCGCCTGACCCAGGTCGGCGAGAATTGCCCCAAAGCGCGGAAGCACGACGCCGACGAGGATCCCAACGGACCCCGTGCCGGCCACCGCAAGAATGCACGGATAGATAAGCGCCGCGCGCACCGCGGCACGTGTCGCCGCTGCTTCATCCATCAGGTCGGCCGCCCGCCTAACGGCGCGCGCCAGCCCGCTTCCCGCCTCGCCCGCGCGCACGATGCCCAACACGACCGCAGGAATCGCGAGTCGGCTTCGTTCCATTGCTGCACCCAACGAGGCACCCTCGCGCACGGCGCGCGCCAGACTCGGCAACTTAGATTGCCACGCATCCGGCGCGAGATCGGGCATCGCGGCAAGCGCCTTGCTCACCGGCAACCCGCTCTCGAGCAAGGCCGCCAACACACGCAGACCAAGGGCGAGATCGGCTGACGACAATCGCGCACGGAGATCATCGTCGGAACGCGCTAGGTTCAGATCGATGGCCCACAAGCCTTGCTCGGCGAGGGCTCGCAGCGCTGCATCTCGGCTCTCAGCGGCGAGCACGCCGTGCTCGAACGCGCCATCAGCGTGCGCTGCGCGGTACGCGTATCGAGTCGTCGCGCTCATGGCTGCACCGGGCCACCCCACGACGTGATGTCGCCGTCCTCGTCGCTTCCGCGGCTGTTACCTTTACCCAGGCGTCCTGCCACAACGGGTGCCAACCCGCGTCTTCTGCCAGCTCCCGGAGCTCAGCGCGCGCAGCGCCGCGCCCGATGACAGCCTGCATCGCATCGGAGACCCTCACGAGCTCGAAGATGCCGATGCGACCGGCGTAGCCGGTGTGTCGGCATGAGGAGCAGCCGGTTCCGTGCGCGAGCGGCCGGCTTCGCACAGCGGCAGGAATTTCGTCGCGGTTTGCGTAGGTCGACGGATAGAGCAGTTCCGCACAATCCGGACAGACTCTCCGCACGAGACGCTGGGCCAACACGGCGTCGACCGTGGCGGCCACGAGGTACGGCGGTACCCCGAGGTCGATAAGGCGCGGAATCGCGCCTAACGCATCGTTGGTATGGAGCGTCGAGAACACCAGGTGGCCCGTCATCGCGGCTTGCACGGCGAGCGATGCGGTTTCGCTGTCGCGCATCTCGCCAATCATGATCACATCCGGGTCCTGCCGGAGTATCGAGCGCAACGCAGCCGCGAACGTGAGGCCGGTCTGTGCGTGCACCGGAACCTGTGTGATGCCGGGCAACTGGTATTCGATCGGATCTTCGATCGTGATGATCTTCTCAGCGTGCGCTTCACGCAGGCCGAGCACCGCGTACAGGGTCGTCGTTTTACCCGAGCCGGTCGGCCCTGTGACCAGGACTATGCCGTGTGGTTTCTTCGCGAGTATTCTGATTTGCTCGAGAATCGCGGGCGGCATGCCGAGTGCATCGAGACACACCGGGCGTCCACCGCGGTCGAGCACGCGGAGCACGACGCTTTCGCCGTGCAGAGTCGGGACGGTCGAGACGCGAACGTCTAGCTCGCGATCGGACAGGCGTACGCGTATACGGCCGTCCTGCGGCCGGCGTCGCTCGGCGATGTCCAGGTCCGCCATCAACTTCAGGCGCGAGAGAATCGCGGCCTCCAGCCCACCGGGCGCAGCCGGCGCCGGCAGAAGAATGCCATCCAACCGGAACCGCACGACGAGGCCACCGCGTACTGCCTCGAGGTGAACGTCGCTGGCGCCGGCGCGAACAGCTTCGCCCACCAAGAAATTCACGTACGCGGCAACGGGTGCCGAATTCGCCACATCGCGAACGTCCGCAACCAGCGCTTCGTCGTCTTCACCGGGATGGGCGACGGTGAGCGCGGGTTCGGTGCCGGACGTGAGACGCGCGATCAGTCGTTCGACTTCTTCGCGTGGCGTGGTCTCGACGACGATCGGTCTGCGATACGCCAGGCCGAGGTCGTCGAGCGCTTCAGGCACGAGGGCGTCGGGCGCGACGGCAACGACTAACGCGCCTTCGTCGGTGATTTGCGTTGGACACACCCGGTGGTGCAGCAGATACTCGCGCGATACGCCACCGGCCAGTGCGACCGCCTCCTTTGCCGCGCCTGCAACATTGGACATGAGCTGCCTCGCTCCGTCTTTGCCGCCAGCCATCGTAGGCCGCGCCGTTCGGGATGCCTGATCGAGCGTCAGCGTAAACGATCGGTGGCGCTAGAGCAAGCATGGAGCGTGACGGCCGCCACACGTTTTGTGACTTCTCGGGCACGCGCGGGCGCGCAGCGGCGACGCGCTGCCTAACGGGGCGTTGCGATGCGAATGCCGGCCGAAGAGCGGCGCGGTTGTGGATGCGGCCTTCGCGCCTGGCGGCGCCCCAAGATCTCACCCACGGCACGCTCGGCGAAACGATCGAACCCCTGTGCGCGAACTTGCGTGGCTGTTTGCTCGGCTCGCCGAACGAATAAGTTCGCAAGTGAGGCGCCAGACGCGAGGCCGAGCTCGCGGGCAATCGAGCCGAGACTCGTGCGGGGAACAGCCATGCGGGCCGCGGCGCGAAGCAGCACGATCCACGCAAGCAGTGCGTTAGGCGCGCAGATACCACGCGCTTTGAAACGGCGGGCCAGTGTCTCGCGACACACGTTCCCGATCCGGGCTAGTCCTCGCACGTCCAAACGAGTAGCCCCGGCGCCGGTGAGGCACCAGTCGACGTACGGCTGAAGCCACTTTGGCGCCAGCGTACACACAAGTCGTCGCACGGCCGTGTCCGCCGTTCGCCCATAGTCGATCCTCAGGAGCCTGTCGCGCGTCATTGCCCTGCTGTCGATCCCAACGAAGATGATGTCTGACGCGTCCAGGTAGCGTGCCTGGTGGAGCGTTCGCATGTGGGTTGGATCCAGGCGGCACATCACGAACACGCGCGTTGCGAGGGACCGCTCGAGAATCTGGCGCACCGCCACACGTACAGCGGGCTTCGCGCCCTCGCCGATGCCGATGACGATTATCTCGGGCCACTGTCGTTTCGCATGATGAACGAGGTCGCGGGAATGACGGACGAATTGCAACTGCGCGGCATCACCGATCAAAGACCGGAGGTAAGCAGACGCCTCGGCGTCCTCGACCATTGTGAGAATGCGCAGCATCGGTGCGAACTGGTTGCCTAACGATGGCTTCCGGAAAGTGATGGTCGCTGCGGCGCAGCATTGCGGTGAGGAAGCGTTAGCATAGCGCCCAGCGTCGCCGCCCGGAAGTTCTGCGCGATGACGCATTGCGAGTGCCGCGCAGTTCTAACTTCGCGCAGCGACGCTATCGCGCCAGCACTAGCCATTCGAGTTGATGGATGAGCCCGCTCACATGCCCGGGCGCTTGTCAGCGATCCGGCACGAGCGAGGCAACCTAGAGGAGCACGATCTGCTCCGACGCTGCTTCCGAGCGCCTTGCGACGCTTCCCTTAACGTCGCGCGGAAGCGATTGCGATTTCTCCTCCGCTGTTGCCAATCATGGCGCGTCCTCCTTTCGATCTTTAGCCGTCGACGCAGACGGGCCGATCGGCCGATTAGCCGTTAGGCGGAGGCCGTAGCGCTCTGCGCTATCCATCGCTCGCTAGTGCGATCGAACCTCACCGTGACGAGTCGAGCTGATGTCTGCCCCGAACTGCGGCGCCGCACTGGTGATCAAGGCGCGCGAGCCACGAGCGCGAGGCCGCACCGCACCGCGGCTCAGAAGTACGGATTGTCGTCGGCGCTCGGGCCGTAGATCGCCGGCACCGGGACGTCGAGCAGGCGCAGGAACACCGACATCTGGCCGCGATGGTGGATCGCGTCGCTGAGCAGAAACAGTCTCGCGAACGCGACCCGCGGCAGTGTGTTGAGCGTCTTGCCGCCCATGCGGAAGCTCCACCCACCGGCC
>DATJET010000162.1:0-8140 GCA_035496295.1 Gemmatimonadaceae bacterium | reverse complement strand
GCGAATGTTGAATCCGCATTCGGGGTTGTTGCACACCCAGGCCTTGAACGTGATGGGCGCTCCGTCGCGGCCGTAGTCGCTCAGCGGGAGCATCGTGCCCTTGCCGCATTTGCGGCACGCAGGAAGCTCGTTGACATCCATCTGGCCTCACCTCCTCCCGCTCAACGCGCCTTCCAACATCTCGTGTCGCGCTGCCAAGCGCGACGTGCTACATCTTCAACCGGTTTGCAGAACGCTCCACGGGTACTCGCGTTCGAACGCCTGGTCGAAATCGAACACGCCTGCGAACTCATCGCGCGTGTCGGTCGGTTGGCTGATGAGCAAACCTTCGTCGACGAGATTGAACACAACCTCACCGATGTCGGCGGACGAGCGAACACCCCAATGTTCGAGCACGAGCCGGGCCATCACGCCGAAATGCTCGAGGGCAAGATCACGGCACGCCATTGCCAGCTCGCGTCCCGCGATGTGGCGGCGCTCATCGAGCCGCGTCTGGCAATACTCGAGCGCGGCGAGCACGAACAGGTAGGCATCCTCCCGGTAGCGCGCATCGCGCGCCCGGAGGCGGTCCATGATGCCGTCCTGAAAGCAAAGCGGCAAAGTGAGCAGACCTTCGCGAAAGAGCGTTGCCGCGTACGGCGGGCGCCGCCAGCGGGCTCAGGGCCAAAGATGCGACGCCGACTCCGGAATTACAACCGGGCGGCGGGCTCTTCGGCCGGTGTGTAGAGAGGGAAGCCCGATGTCAGATCGTGGACATCGCGACGGACCTCGCGAATGACGGCGTCGTCCGCCGCATTGGTCAGCACGCGATCGATGAGCTCCGCGATGCGGCGCATCTGCGTTTCCTTCAAACCGCGCGTGGTCACGGCTGGCGTCCCGATACGAATTCCGCTCGTGACGAACGGCGACTGCGTCTCGCCGGGCACGGTATTCTTGTTCACCGTGATGTCCGCGGCGCCGAGCGCCGCTTCGGCGGCTTTGCCCGTGAGTCCGCGCGCGCGCAGGTCGACCAGCATGAGGTGGTTGTCGGTGCCCCCCGACACGATTGCGTAGCCGCGATGCGTCAGCGCGTCGGCCAATTCGCGCGCGTTCGCCACAACCTGCCGCGCGTACGTGACGAACGACGGCTGCAGCGCCTCGAGCAGCGAGACGGCCTTGGCGGCGATCACGTGCATGAGCGGACCGCCCTGCATGCCGGGGAAGACCTGTTTGTTAATGCTGGCCGCGTACTCCTGCTTGCAGAGAATCAATCCGCCGCGCGGACCACGCAGTGTCTTGTGCGTCGTCGTGGTGACGGCGTCGGCGTACGGAATGGGCGACGGCGAAATACCTGCCGCGACGAGACCGGCCACGTGCGCCATGTCGACCATCAATTTGGCATCGACGTCGCGCGCGATGTCCGCGAACGCCTCGAAGTCGAGCGTGCGCGAATACGCACTGAAGCCGGCGATGACCATCTTCGGCTTGTGCTGCCGCGCGAGATCGCGCACCTGGTCCATGTCGATGCGACCCGTGTCTTCGCGCACGCCGTACGCGACGGCGTGATACAGGAACCCCGAGAAATTGACCGGGGACCCGTGCGTGAGGTGGCCTCCGTTAGACAGGCCCATGCCTAACACGGTGTCGCCCGGTTTCACGAAGGCGAAGAACACGGCCATGTTCGCCTGTGCGCCCGAGTGCGGCTGCACGTTCGCGTGCTCGGCGTGAAACAACAACTTGGCGCGGTCGATGGCCAGCTGCTCGGCCACGTCGACGAACTCGCAGCCGCCGTAGTAGCGTTTGCCGGGATAGCCCTCGGCGTACTTGTTGGTGAGGGGCGATCCCATCGCTTCCATCACCGCCGGCGAGACGAAGTTCTCGCTGGCGATGAGCTCCAGTCCCTCGCCCTGACGCCGTGTTTCATCGTCGACTGCGCGCGCGATGTCGGGGTCGGTGCGTAGTAAGGCGGACATGGGCCTGCTGGTTATCCAGTTAGACCAATCGGGCATGGCTGCGCCGGTGAGAGTGGAGCAACAGGTAATGTGTCACCGTTTGTCACCGTTCCTCTTCCGCCGAATCCGCCGCCGAGCCGGAATCATGGTCCAACGACTTCAAAACGGACAGGTCCGGACACGAACGGACAAAGCAGAGACTTTTGGAACTGCAAAGCCAACAAATTTCGAACCTACGATGTTGTTGCAGTTTCCCAAAAGACCGGCCGTGTCCGTTTCTGTCCGGGGTTGTCCGTTCTCAAAATCGTCGAGCTTTCGCGTTGGCATCGCAGCGGAAACGCGACATCGAGTTTGATCGCCGGCAACGTGTCGGCTATCGATTCGGCCATTGTGGCCAAGTTTTCACCAGCGAGCCCACGGCCTTCAACCGCCGTTCGGCCAGGCGGTCGGCTGCCTCATAGGTGGGGATGCCTTCGGCGCGCGCGATGTCGAACACGCCGAGGGTGGTGGCGTAGATCTCGTCCGCCTTGCGGAGCGCGCGCGCCGGATCCCAGTTCGCGAGCTCGCTGTAGACGTTGATCACACCGCCCGCGTTGGCGACGTAATCGGGAGCGTATAGAATGCCGCGCTCCTCGAGGGCCACGCCGTGGCGCTCTTCGAGCAGCACGTTGTTCGCGGCGCCGGCCACGATCTCCACCTTGAGCTGCGGGATGGTCTTGTCGTTGATCACCGCGCCTAACGCACAGGGCGCGAAGATGTCGGCCTTTACACCGTAGATCTCGCCCGGCTCGACCGCGCGCGCGCCCAGGTCGGTCACCACGCGCTTGACCCGCTCGGCGTCGATGTCGGTGACGACGAGGCCCGCGCCTGCATCGTGCAGCTCCTTGGCGAGATAGTAGCCGACGTGTCCGCAGCCTTGAATGGCGACCGTCTTGCCCGAGAGTGCGTCGCTGCCCCAGCGATGTTTGGCCGCGGCCTGGATCGCCCGGAACACGCCGTGTGCCGTGACGGGGGACGGATCACCCGAGCGTCCCGCGAGACCGGTGACGTACTCGGTCTCCATGTGGACGAAGTCCATGTCGCTCGTGCTCGTGCCCACGTCTTCGGCCGTCACGTAGCGTCCGCCGAGGCCTTCGACGAAGCGTCCGTGCGCGCGAAAGAGCATCTCGCGATTGGTGGTGCGGTTGTCGCCAATGATGACGGACTTGCCGCCGCCGAGGTTGAGGCCGGCCACGGCATTCTTGTAGGTCATGCCGCGCGCCAGGCGGAGCGCATCGATGATCGCTTCTTCGTCGGACGCATAATTCCAGAACCGCGTGCCGCCTAACGCAGGGCCCAACGTGGTGCTGTGGACCGCGATGATGCCGCGGTACCCGGCGGACGGATCGCTGCACAGGACGAGCTGTTCGTGTCCCATGTCGGCGAGCCGCTCGAACAGGCTCTGCGTGCCGGACGGAGGAGCGATTTCCGTGATTGTCATAAGTGGGATAGCTGGTGAAAAGGCGCTCGGCAGGGTGCCGGCGCCATCAATTCGCGTACAACTCTCGTGCGATCACAATGCGCTGTATCTCGGACGTCCCTTCGTAGATCTCGGTCACCTTCGCATCGCGGAACAGCCGCTCGACGGGATAATCCCGCACGTACCCGTACCCGCCGAGAATCTGAATGGCCTGCGTCGTGACCCACATGGCGGTCTCGCTCGCCATGAGCTTGCTCATGCTGCTGAACTGGGTAATGGGCTCGCCCCGATCCTTGGCCGACGCAGCAGCATACAGCAGCGCCCGTGCCGCCGTAATACGCGTGGCCATGTCGGCGAGCTTGAATTGGATGGCCTGGAACTCCTTGATCGGCTTGCCGAATTGGCGCCGCTCGGCGGCATACGCCGTGGAGACCTCGAGGGCGGCGCGCGCGATGCCAATCGACTGCGCCGAGATGCCGAGCCGCCCGTTGTCGAGCGACTGCATGGCATAGACGAAACCGCTGCCCTCTTCGCCTAACAGATTGGCCGCCGGGACGCGCAGGTTCTCGAACACGAGCTGGACGGTGGGCGACGCGCGCAGCCCCATCTTGTCTTCTTTCTTGCCGACCTTGAAGCCCGGCATGTCGGGCGTGACGATGAACGCGCTGATGCCGCGCGCGCCACGGCGGTCGCCGGGCTTGTCGGTGCGGGCCATGGCGAGGATCACCTCGGCGTCGCTGCCGCTCGAGACCCACGCTTTAGTGCCGTTCAGCACAAAGCAATCGCCGTCGCGTACGGCCTGCGCGTGCATGGACGCGGCGTCGGAACCGGCGTCGGGCTCGGACAGCGCGAACGCGCCTAACCATTCGCCGCGCGCCATGGGCATCAGGTAGCGCTTCTTCTGCTCGTCGGTGCCCCAGCGGAGGATCATCTGCGTGGGGAGCGAGTTGTGCACGCTCATGGCGACGGCTACGGATGCATCGACCGCCGCGATCTCCTCCAGCGCGACGAGGTACGTGCACGTATCGAGGCCGAGTCCGCCTAACTCATCGGGGATGAGCATGCCGAGGAATCCGAGCTCGCCTAACCGATTGATGATGCCGCGGTCGAAGACGGCGTCGCGGTCCCACGCGTCGGTGTGCGGGGCGATCTCCTCGCGCGCGAAGTCGCGCGCGAGCTGCTGGATGCCGCGCTGTTCTTCGGTGAGTGGGATGAGAGCCCAGGACATAAATCGGTCTCAGTAGGAGAAGAAGCCGTGGCCCGTCTTGCGGCCCAGCCATCCGGCCGCGACGTACTTGCGGAGCAACGGACACGGCCGGTACTTGGGGTCGCCGAGGCCACGGTGCAGCACCTCGAGAATCGACACGCAGGTGTCGAGTCCGATGAGGTCCGCGAGCGCGAGCGGTCCCATGGGGTGGTTCATGCCGAGCTTCATCACCGTATCGATCGCCTCGGCGCTGCCTACGCCTTCCATGAGGCAGTAGACGGCTTCGTTGATCATCGGCATGAGGACGCGGTTGCTCACGAAGCCCGGATAGTCGTTCACTTCGACGGGCGTCTTGCCCAGGCGCTTGGCCAGATCGAGCACGCGCGTGGTCGTCTCGTCGGACGTGGCGAGCCCGCGGATGACCTCGACCAACTGCATCACCGGCACCGGATTCATGAAGTGCATGCCGATCACCTGCGCCGGCCGTCCCGTGCGGGCCGCGATCTCGGTGATGGAGATGGAGCTCGTATTGGACGCCAGGATCGCTCCGTTAGGCGCCGCGGCATCGAGGTCGCCGAAGATGCTGAACTTGAGCTCGGCGTTCTCGGTAGCCGCCTCGATGACGATGTCGGCTTCGCGCACGGGCTCCAGGGTTTCCGAGACGGTGATGCGTCCCAGTGCGGCGTCGCGCTCTTCGGCGCCCAAGCTGCCTTTCTGCACCTGGCGCGCCATGTTCTTCTCGATGGTCGCGCGTCCGCGGGCCAGCGCGTCGCGCGACACGTCGATCATCGTCACGCGATGTCCCGCCGCGGCGAACACGTGCGCGATCCCGTTGCCCATCTGCCCTGCGCCGACCACGACTATGCGTTCGCTCATGTCTCGATGCGTTCAAAGGGTGCCGCGCGCGGCGACTTGCGCCGCCACGCGACGAGTGCGGTCATACACAGTACCATGCTCAGGGCGGCCGCAGCGCCTCCTTCCGGTCCCCATACGCCGCCCGTGAGCCACGCCGGTCCGCTGTCCACCACGCGATAGTCCGGTGGTCGCGACGGGAGGCCGCTCACCGTGGCATGTAGCAGCGCGGCCATGGACCAGTTCCACGCGAAGTGCGCCATCCACGCGGCGTAGAGACTGTCCGTCACCAGCAGGATGCCGCCGAGAAATCCGCCGGCGAGCATCACGATCACGACGCTCTGCGGCGACGCGCCCGGATTGAACGAGTGCAAGAGGCCGAAGCCCACGCTGGTGATCGCGAGCGCGGCCGGCCATCCGATCGCGGCGCGCGTCGACGCGAACAAGTAGCCGCGTGAGAGCAGCTCTTCGGCGAGCGACTGGGGCAGAAAGAACGCCGCCAACGACAGCGCGTAGTGCGCCCACGACGCCGGAGCGACGGCGGGCTCGTCGCCGAGCCAGTGCCCGAGCAGCAGCAGCCCGGACGGCACGAGGATGCCTAACGATCCGGCGGCGAAGCCTAACGCGAGCCGCGCCGGCGTCGCCTGCCGGCGCGCCAGTCCGATCGGCGCCCACGACCCGCGATCGACCACGCGCACCATCACGAGGTGCGCCAGGACGAGTCCCGCGAGCAGGCACCAGAAGACCACCGCCTCCCGCGACAGGACGCGCAGCGCGAACGGCGCCACGGCCGCAGCCGCGAGGCGACTCGCCGCCAGCGCTACGACGATGAAGCCGATCCACTGCCACGGTGCGCGGAGTGATCCGGAGGGTCGATAAAAGAAATCGCGCGCCGTCAAGCGGGCGCGCGATCGGAAGAGCGGGGCGAGTAGAGCGCGGCGAGTACGGCCTTCACCGCGTCCATGCCGAGGAACGGCAACGAGCCGAGAACGAAGGCTCGCGTCAGGCTTCCCGTGAGGACGGCAAGCTGCGCCACGCCGCCCAGGTGAATGAGCGCGATGCCGCACGCGGCGGCGAGCGCGCGCCACGCGAATCGGTGCGGGCCATGGCGCACGATCCAACCGGCGGCGCACGCGCCTAACGGATAGGCGAGGAGGTACCCGCCCGTAGGACCGAGGAGCCGCGCCACCCCGGGCAATCCTTCGGGCGCGAACACGGGGAGTCCGGCGGCGCCGGCCGCGAGGTAGAGCACCATGCTCGCCGCGCCGGCGAGCGGGCCGAGACAGATGCCGGCCAACACGACGGCGAGCGGTTGCAGGGTCATCGGGACGCTCGTTCCCGGGACCGGAATCGCGACCTGCGACGCAGCGGCGAGCGCCGCCGCGAATCCGACGATCCCGGCGACCGTGATGCGGCGATCGCGCGACGCGAGAATCGCGGTCTGTTGCATCAGTTCACGCGCTCCACGCTCAGGGCGACGGCGTTGCCGCCGCCGAGGCACAGGGTCGCCATGCCGGTGTGCGCGCCGCGATCGCGCATCGCGTACAACAGCGTGGTGAGGATCCGCGCGCCGGAGGCGCCGATGGGATGGCCTAACGCAATCGCGCCGCCATGCACGTTCACGCGGTCCCAATCCCACTTGAGCGCCTGTCCGTCGGCGAGTGCCTGCGCGGCAAAGGCTTCGTTCGCTTCGATGAGGTCGTAGTCGCCGATCTTCGCGCCCGTGCGCTGCATGAGATTGTTGACGGCCACAATCGGCGCGAAAAAGAGATCGCGCGGCTCGCCGCCGCCGGTGGCGTAGCCGGTGATGCGCGCCAGGATCGGCAGCCCGTGCGCGGTGGCGTACGCCTCGGACGTCACGACTAACGCAGACCCGCCGTCGTTGAGGCCGGGCGCGTTGCCGGCGGTGACGGTGAGCTGGTCGGGCGTCATATCCTTGGGCGCGTCGTTCGGGAAGGCAGGCCGCAACTTGCCTAACTGCTCGAGCGACGTATCGCGCCGCGGACCCTCGTCCACGCACACGCTGGTCGTGCCCTTCTTGCCGGGGATCTCCACCGGCACGATCTCGGCGTCGAACTTGCCGGCGTCGATCGCGGCGACCGCCTTGCGGTGCGACGCGAGGGCGAACTCGTCCTGCATCTTCCGCGTGATGCCCGCCTTTCGCGCGGTGTACTCGGCGTGGCCGCCCATGTGGACGTCGCAGAACGAGCACCAGAGGCCGTCCTTGATGAGTCCGTCGACCAACTGCTGGTCGCCGAACTTGATGCCGCCGCGCATGCCGTACACGTAGAACGGGGCGTTCGACATCGATTCCTGTCCGCCCGCGACGACGACCTGCTGGTCGCCGGCCTTGATCGACTGGGCGGCGAGCATCACGGCCTTGAGGCCGGAGCCGCACACCTTGTTGATCGTGAGCGCGGGGACAAGGCCCGGAATGCCGGCGTAGATGGCCGCCTGACGCGCGGGTGCCTGCCCTTCGCCGCCCTGGATCACGTTGCCCATGATGACTTCATCGATGTCATCGAGGGGGACCTGCGAGCGGGCGACCGCCGCCTTAATGGCAGTGGCGCCGAGGGACGGGGCCGTAACCGGCGTGAGGGCGCCGAGGAATTTGCCGATCGGGGTCCGAACGGCGCTAATGATGACGGGTGTACGAGTTGGGTCAGCCATGAGTCGCGTGTCGACGGGTCA
>DATJET010000161.1:0-12419 GCA_035496295.1 Gemmatimonadaceae bacterium | reverse complement strand
GAACACCACGACGAGCAGCACGCCCCGCACCCAATTCCCGACAGCCCATTCGCGTGCCGCCCGCCGCAGCACAGCCGCGTCCTGCGCCTCGGCCGACTTGAACATGGTCGCGAGACGCGGATAGTGAAACGTGTACGTGATGATGTCGGCTACGATCAGCGCCGCGAACCCAACGAAGAACACCGTGTCGCCCGGCTTGTGCCAATCAAAGATCACGGTGAGGAGTGCAAGGAGCTGTGCGGCCGGTGCGATGGCGCGGAAGAAGTGCGCCGGCGTCGTCCGCGCGAGAAACTGGCGGGCGAGAACGATCGATGCCGGCACGTCCCGCTCGTAGTTGGTGCCATGACCACGGCCTCGTACCACGTGGCACCGAGGAGCAGGGACACGGCGAACAGCGCGAGGACACCGAGTATGTGGGCGGTCATCGGCGGCGGGTTTGCGTTAGGCAGCCGAACGCGCCCCGGAGGCGGCTAGTCGGTCGGCCAGGTCACCAACATGTCGTCGCTGAATGTTGCACCGAGCCGCTCGTAAAAGGCAATCGCGGTCAGGTTCCGAGGGTGCACCGTCCACACGAAAGGCCACGGGTCATCCACTCGGCCGTCTTTCGTTCGAGGCAACGCGGAGTAGACAGCCGCGGTCAGCGCCGTGTGTACGATGCAGTCGCCGTCTGCGGCGTGTTCGTGATGCCGCAGAAGATAACCGTGCCCTGAATGTGATTTGGCCTCGTGAGCGTCCCGGTGAACTGGCCGGTGATCCCGCCGCCGTTCTTGAACGCGAAGATGAGCGAGACGAGCGGCGGGCTTGCGGCGGTGGGCGGACTGAAACGCCCGCTAATGTCGACCGGCATCGGCACGTCGACGCCCATGGCCGATCCGGTGCCCGAGAGAGCGTCGTCGTGCTGCGACAAATTCATCGTCCGCGGCGAGACGATGGACGCGGAGTCCAGCGACCACACTCCAGCCACGGATGGCTCATTGGGCGACATACTCGACTGCGAGCACGCGACCAATGCGCCGAGCACGAGCGCGCCTGCAGCGAGGCGCACCGCGGATTTCAATGTGAATAGCATTACCGCGGTACACCACGTGGCGCGCTCGAGGTCCACGACGCGCAGTGCTCAGGGATCCGCGGCGGGCTCTGCCAGCGCCGTCACGCGGCTCCATTGGGCGAGCTTCACGTGCTCGGCCGCAACCACAGCGGGTGAGATGCCCATGCGCCTAACGGCGGCCGCCACTTCGTCCACGTACTGGGTCGGTGCGTCGAGCGCCTGCACGTAATCGCTCGCCCACAGAAACTTGGGCGGCCGAATGAACGCGGCCAGTGCCACCTCGCTCGCGACGCCATCGATCGGGAACACGACAATGTCGCCGCCGGCGAGGGACACCGAGTCACCAACCGCGCGGAACCGGAACGGTGCGTGCGCGCGCCGGCGCTCCAACAGATCCGGGGCCAGCGTCCAGCGGCGATTCACCACACGCTCGAGAAAACTCTTCGCGGCGCGATGCCCGACGACCGTGGCGCCGCGCGCGACCCATGCGCGCACGCCGGCCACGTGCGGCCACGCGAGGTCGGTCACCACGAGCACGATCGGATGATGACCCGGAAACAACGTCGCGATCCACGCCGAGTCCTGGCGAACACGCTCCTCGCCCTGCGTCGCGTCGAACACGAACACGGTGTCGCGATCCAGCGCAACGACTTCGCCGTACCCGCCGTTGCGAAGGACGAAGACGTTGTCGTTCACGCGCGCAGTGTCCGGCCGGCTCGGCGCGAGAAACGCCGCTACCGCAGGTGCCATTGCGGCGTCGCGCGCCGGCAGCGTCAGCGATGGCGCGCTGTCGTGCGGCACCCTGCGCCTAACGCCAAAGACGCGCGCGATCTCGGTCTCGCCATCCACCGTGCGAAACGAGGCGCCCGGCAGATGCGCCGCGCCAACGCGGTCCCACGTCGACCACACGT
Source organism: Gemmatimonadaceae bacterium (assembly GCA_035496295.1). Classification (GTDB taxonomy): domain Bacteria; phylum Gemmatimonadota; class Gemmatimonadetes; order Gemmatimonadales; family Gemmatimonadaceae; genus JADGGM01. The sequence continues at coordinate 10,460 of DATJET010000161.1, read as the reverse complement.
ATTCGACGTGCACCTGCCCCCACAGATAGTGCGGTTCCACGCGATCGAGCTTGACCGGATACCCCGACTTCGGATCCAGGTAGAGCTGCTCGGGCCCGCGCACGCCGCGGCGCTCGAGCACGATCCGTGGATAGTCGCGGTACGTGCATCGTTTCGTGGCGCGCACGTCGGGTGCGGCCAGCCAGTCCGTTAGGACGGCCCACACATCGAGCGGACGTGTCTCGTACATCGCGCCGTGCACCGCGCCGCTCGGCACCAGCGCCGTGTCGCGCACGAGGTACGACGAGCGTGCGTCGCCCGCAGTGGTGATCGAATACTCGTAACCGCCGATGGTCGAGTGCGACGCGACCCGTTGGACGCCAGACGCAGGATCGAGCCATTCGTCGAGCGTCGCGACTTCCGCTATGTAGGGCGGATACGTGCGGTCGGATTCGAATGCGTGCTGCCGAACATCGTAGCCTTTCACCTCGAGCACGCTGCCACGCGCCGAGTCGAGACCGGTGCGCGCGGCGGCATGGACGAGGAGCGCGTGCGCGTCCACGACGGGCGCGGGGCGGCACGAGGCGGTGTCGGCGAACGCCGCCATGAATGCAGTGATGAGCAGGATCGGTGTCATGCGCCGCAATTCCAGACGCGAGGCGGTGTCCGGGCAAGCGCGCTGTCGCCGGCGGCAGCATCGCCGTCGTGAACGGTCGTGTGCCCGACACTCACTTGCACGGCAGACGCGCCCCGCCGATCATGATCGGCATGACGCGCAATCGCAGCGACGCGCGAAGACCGGAACACGCGTGGATCCCCACGTGGCAGGTCGCGGCCGTGTGGATGATTCCCGCGTTATTGTCCACCGCCGAGACGGTGATCTTCGCCGCGCAGAGTGGACACCCGATCGCAGTGTGGCGGGCGTTCGTCGGCGAGGCGCCGCAGTGGTTCGGCTGGGCACTCCTAACGCCGAGCATCATCGCGCTGGCCGAGCGCTTTCCGATGCAGCGGCCGCTCCGGCCGGGGGTCGTGCTGGTGCACGTCGTGGCAAGCCTGTCGGCCGGGTTGCTGCTCGCGCTGGCCGACGCGCTCGTCAACGCCTGGGTTCGTCCCTCGAGCACCGGCCTCCTCTCGAACACGCGGTCGTGGTTCCTCGGCAGCCTTCCGGCAACAACGCTCGTCTATTTCGCGATCGTGATCGCCGGCTATGCCTGGCGGAGCGCCGCGCGGCTCCGCGAGCGCGACCGTGAGGCCGCGGAGCTCGAGGCCGCGCTCCGCCGCGCTCAGTTAGGCGCGCTCCGGATGCAGCTGCAGCCCCATTTTCTGTTCAACAGCTTGAACGCCGTCATGGCGCTCGTCCGCGACCGCGATACCGAGCGCGCGTTGGGCGCGCTGGCGCTGCTCGGGGACGTCCTCCGGGCGACCATGAACGCGGGTGACGCCAACGAAGCGACGCTGGCGTCGGAGCTCGATTTCGTGCGACAGTACCTCCGCATCGAGCAGATGCGATTCGGCGACCGTCTCACGGTGACGTTCGACACCGACGCGGCGCCGGTCGACGCCCTGGTGCCCGTGTTCATCTTGCAGCCGTTCGTCGAGAACGCGCTCAAGCATGGCGTGCTGCACGGTCGCGAGCGCAACGCGATCGCCATCGGAGCCAGCGTGGACGGCGGATCGCTCCGGCTCTCGGTGCGCGACGATGGGCGCGGCCTGCACCCGTTAGGCAACGGGGCCGGCGTCGGCATCGCCAATGCGCGCCGGCGGCTCGAACACCTCTACGGGACGCGGGCTACGCTCGCGGTCAACCCCGGCGCCGCCGGCCGCGGCGTCGACGTCACGATCGTGATCCCGCTTACGGTCGCGCACGAGCGTGCCCCCATGGGCGTCGCCGCGTCATGATCCGCGCGCTCATCGCCGACGACGAAGAACTGTCGCGGCGCGCGTTGCGCCAGTTGTTGGCGCGGCACGCCGATGTGCAGATCGTCGCCGAGTGCCGCGATGGCGAGGAGGCGCGCGCCGCGATGGCGTCGCTGCGGCCGGACGTGGCGCTCCTCGACGTTCGCATGCCGCTCGGCACGGGACTCGACGTAGCGCGCGACCGTACGGCCGCCGACCGCACCGTCGTCGTGTTCGTCACCGCGTACGACCAGTTCGCGTTGCCGGCGTTCGACGTGGAGGCGGCCGATTATCTCACCAAGCCGCTCAGTGAACCGCGATTCGACGCGATGCTCGACCGCGTGCGCCGCCTCCTTTCCGTTAGGCAGCAGGCGGACCAGGCCGCGGCGGGCGCGCGCGCGGCGCCGCTGGTGGCGCGTGTGGGCAGTACCGACGTGCTCATTCCGCTCGACACGGTCGACTACATCGAGGCGGACGATGTGTATGCGGCGGTCGTGGCCCGCGGCAAGCGCCAACTCGTGCGCACCTCGCTCGACGCGCTCGAGGAGATGCTCGATCCGCGCGAGTTCGTGCGAACGCACCGATCGTACATCGTCCGGATCGACCGCGTTGCGGCGGTGCGACGTCGTGGGCCGGGGGTCGAGCTTGCCCTGACAACGGGCGCCGTGCTGCCCGTGAGCCGCCGGCGACGGCCGGCCGTGGCGCGGCTGCTCGACCGCCGTTAGGTAGCCTGTCGTAAGGCGTCCGCCTTCGAGCGAACACACTCTGCCAACGTTTCGCACCGGCACCGCACGAGTCGCTCGAGAAGCAGCTTCATCCGTTGCGCGCGCTCGATGCGCTCCGTGACATCCGCCAGCTTCTTGCTCGCCATGACACGCCAGCGCGCCGATGCCGGCGTGCGGTCGTCGAACCCGGCCAGCAGTGCCCGCACTTCAGCGAGCGTGAATCCCGCGTCTTGCGCCAGCCTAACGAGCGCGATCGCCTCGAAGACGCTCGAATCGTACGCACGCTTGCCGCCCACCCGGCGCGGCGGCGGGATCAAGCCGGCGGCCTCGTAGTAACGGATCGCTGACGGGGCGAGCCGTGTGCGTTGGGCAATGGCTCCGATCGAAAGAAGCCCGCCCGGCTTCTCTGCCGTCTTCACGCGCAATGGCGAGCGGCGCATGGCGCTATTGTACGTTGGCCGCAGTCGAGGTCAAGGCTTGCTGCCTGGCGGCACGATACGGTTCATGCGCAGGTACTCGACGAGTTGCCCGTAGTGATCGTTCGTGTGGGCGAGATCCGTGATCGCGAGTCGTAGCCGCGCTTGCGCGGGAGGTCCGTACGGTAGCCAACGCGGCCGCTCGACCAGGGCGTTTGCATCATCGATCGCGGCGGCCGCACGTCGCATGTACGCGAACGCGCCCTTCACATATTCAATGATCTCGGCTTTACTGCGCACCGTCGAATCGCCGTCCTCGCCGACGACGTTGCCCCGCAAACTGTCGCCGAGGATCGCGCTACCGTCGAGATAGAGATCCGCGGCAATATGCTTGAGCTGCGACGAGAACGATCGCACGCTGGCGAACGTTCCGTTCGTAGGCACGAACCCATACTTGTCCTCCGGCATCGCTTCGGCAACGGCAACCACACGTGACGCTTGGAAATCGAGAACGGAGATGACGATCGTGGCATTCGTGCGCGGCCGCGCTGTGAGGTGGTCGGGTTGGGCAACCGTCAGGTGTGCGCAGACGAGCACAGCAACCAACGCAGAGTACAGGCAACGGCAATACACGGACGGCCTCCGGGAGTATGGGACGTCCGGATGGGTACCACCTCAACCTGACTCGAGGTCAAGACCCTCCTTACCGCACGAGCCGTCCGGCTGCTAGGCGTCGGGCGCGAGTTCGGACGCGAGGGAGCGCAGGAATTCGCGCGTCCCCTCCGGCCCCGAAATGACGAGCGTCAGCTCGTCGCGGCCCGCTGGAATCTCGATCAAGAAATCGAGGAACGGACAGCAGCCGCGCTCGCGCTCGATGACGGCGCCGATGTCCGCGATGAGCCGCGGTTCGGCGGCGAAGGTCAGGCGGGCGCCCGACGGCGCCGCGACGATGGCGCTTGCCCTCCGTACCAGACCGGGCAGGAGCTCGGAGGCGCACCGCTCCAGCTCGAGAGCGGACAGGCGACACGCGATCGGGGCCTCGTCCATGTCCATCAAGATAGCCGGGAGAATCGCGGTCAGTCGGCGCGGAGCGCGTCCGCCGGGCTCGTCCGTCCAGCCCGTGCTGCGGGTATCAACGCCGCCGCGATGCCTGCCGCCAACAGCGCGCCTGCGGCTGCGGCCAAGCTCACCGGATCGGTCGCGCCTAACCCGTAGAGGAAACGGTGGAGCAGACCGCTCACCGCCAGAGCGGCGACGATGCCGATCGCAACGCCCGCGATCACCGGCGCCAGGCCGCGCTCGACGACTTCCCGCAGCACGCGCTTGGGACTCGCACCGAGCGCCATGCGGATCGCAAACTCCGCGCGGCGTCGTGCGACCGCGTACGACACCACGCCGTACACGCCGATCGTGCCTAACACGAGCGCGATCGCCGCGAAGACCGTCAGGAAGAACCGGAGCCGGAGTGGTTCGGCGAGCGCGCCGGCCACGACGTCATCCATCGTCTCGATGCGCGCGACCGCCACCTGTGGGTCGATCTGGGCGATTGCGCGCCTAACGGCCGGCATCAGCGCGGCCGGCGGCGTCGACGACCGCACCACCAGCACGCCGCCCGAGATCGCGGCTTGCTGCGCAAGGGGCACGAACATCACGAACGGCACGTCGCCGGTCATGCTGGTCAATCGCGCCTCGCGCGTGACGCCGACAACCTCGAGCGCCTCCATTTTTCCCGACCATCCCGAATAGATGTGCTTGCCCAGCGCGCTCTGGCCCGGCCACATGCGCCGCGCGAATGATTCGCTGATCACCACTACCGGTAAGCCGCCCATGACGTCGCTCGAATCGATGCCTCGTCCCTCGCGCACGCGCAGTCCCATCGCGGCGAAGTACGCCGGCGTCACCGTGCGGTACAAGCTGTTGGGACGGTTGGTCCCATCCAGGTCGGGCCGTCCCTCGATACCCATCGGCCCCTGGTAGCCTCCATCGCGGAGCGGCAGGCGGTTCGTCAGGCCGGCAGCGCGAACACCGGGGAGTGCGGACACGCGCGCGAGCACCTGGCCGAGGAACTGGCGCTGCGACTCGACGGGCATGTTGTCGCTCGTCACCAGCGTGTATGTCGATACGCCGTTCGGGTCGAAGCCCATGTTCACCGCGCGCAAGTTGTCGACCGAGCGAATGAGCAGCGTCGCGCCCAACACGAGCAGCACGGCGAATGCCACCTGCGACACGATGATCGCGCCATGGACGCGTCGCGTGCCGCGGCGCAGGCCTTCCTCGCTCCGCTCGCGATTCACTGTCCCGCCTCCGGCGCGCACGAGGTTGCGAATCGGCGCCGCCGATCCGGCCAATGCAATCGCGAGCGCGAGCACGAAGGCCGCCGCGAACGTCGCCCACCCAATGGCAACCGTGTCGCCGAATCCGTTGCCGAGCGGCAGCACCGCGACCAGCGCCCGGAATCCGGCCGTTGCGATCGCTACGCCTAACACAGCCGCGCCGGCGGCCAGCACGAGCGATTCCGCCAGCACCTGGCGGGCGAGCCTCCATTGCCCCGCGCCGAGCGCTCTGCGCACGGCCATCTCGCCCGTGCGATCGCTCGTCCGGGCGAGGATGAGCGACGCGGCGTTGGCGCACGCGATACCGAGCAGCAGCGTGGCGGCCGCCAGCAAGAGCATGAGCGGGTCGCGGACATCGCCGAGCAGGTAGGTCCGAATCGGCAGTGCATATGGATGCTTGGTCTTGTCCCATGCCGCGGGATACGTGAAGCGGCTGCCTAACGCCCGCGCGATGCGGCGGATGTCGCTCTGCACGAGTTCGAGACTCACGCCGGGGCCGGTGCGCCCCAGCAGCGTGAGATAGCCGCTAAAATAAGATGGACTCCTCGGATCGAGGGCCAGCGGACGCCACGCGCGGATGTCGGGCGTCGGGAAATAGAATCCCTTCGGCATCACACCGATCACGGTCACCGGCTGATTGCCCACGATGATTCGTCGCCCGATGACATGCGGATCGGCGCCCAGATCCTCGCGCCACATTCCGTAGCTGATCACGATGACCGGCGCCGCGCCGGGTCTGTCCTCGGTGGCGTCGAATGGGCGGCCGAGCAGGGGTCGCGTCCCGAGCGCGTCGAACAACGTGGACGTGGCCACGACGAAGGGCAGCAGCCGGGCGCCATCCGGGTCGGCTGCGTTAGGCTGATACGGCTCACCGTTGGTCGAGAAGGCCGCCAGGTGCTGGAACACCCCGGCGCGGTCGCGCAGGAAGTCGTACTCTTCGCCGCGCCAGTCGTAGTCGCTCCAGAACACGTGGATCCGGTCGGCATGCGCGTAGGGAAGTGGCCTGAGCAAGAGGTCGCTCACGACACTGAACAGCGCCACCGTGGCCCCGATGCCGAGTCCTAACGTGAGCACGATGATGGCGGTGTATCCGGCCCGGCGGCGCATCTGGCGCATGGCGTGACGCACATCGGCAGCGAACTCGTCGGCCAGCGAGACGCCCCACGCGTCCCTCACGCGCTCGGCTTCGCGGCGCATGCTGCCGAACTGTCGTCGCGCCACACGCTCGGCGTCGGCCGGCGTGAGACCCCGCGACCGGAGCACCGCAGCGTCCATCTCGAGATGGAATCGCAGCTCTTCATCGAGCTCGCGTTTGGCGCTCCGGTCGAAGAGCGCGCGGATGCGGAAGACCACATCTGAGAGGACGCGTCGCATGGGTGCCCCCTATCGTGTGGCGAGAATGAGCGCGACGCCGCCGGCGAGGCGGTGCCACGTCTCGGTTTCGATCTCGAGGCGGCGTCTCCCCGATCGGGTGAGCGCATAGTACCGCGCACGGCGACCGTTTTCCGTCGTTTGCCAGGAGGAGCGCACCCACCCTTCGCGCACGAGGCGGTGGAGCGCGCCGTACAGCGCGCCCGGCTGGATGCGCAGCGCGTCGCGCGAACGCTGCTGCAGCTCGTGGCCGATACCCCATCCGTGCATGGGTTCGACGTCCAGGAGCTTGAGGATCAGCATGTCCGCGGTACCGCGGATGATGTCGGCGGAACTGGTCGGCACGTGGCGGGCTCCGGTGTCGAGGTGCGTACCCCTCACTTAACGAGAGTAAGGTGGCACCGCAAGTGCCGCGACGCTACCACCTCTCACTTAGCGAGGGTTCACCAGGTTCGACAGCCGAGCGTTCGAAAAGGTTGGGTGCCGCGCCGGGCCAGGTTGACCCCCGGCGCGGCGGCATCGTCAGCGGTGCGACACCAGCCGCGGACTCCCGTCGGAATGGCACGGATAGGCTCGACCATCGGGCTCGTAGCAGACGCCGTAGGGCCCCGGTGCGGTACCTGTGAAGACTTTCACGCCGAGGCCGCCGATGCCTAACACAGCGGCGGTCGTCGCCAACGCAGCGACGTATACACGGAACCATGCCCGCCGGCGGGTCGCACCTCGGTCACTTTCGCGGCCGATCAGTCCCCACGTCGCGTACAGGCTCACCGCGGCAGCAAGCGATGCGAGCGGCCACCACTGCGGTTCCCACGCGATGACAACCATTGCCACCGCAAGTGCCATCAGACTCTCTGCAGTGAGGTATCGGCGAGAGTGCGATCGAGCGGTTCGCGCCAGGACCGTGAAGATGGTCGGCGAAGAACCGGCCGCCCCGAGGTGCACCGGATTCATGTGTCCCTCCACGCGTGGCTATGACCGTCGCTATTGCCAATCTGCAACAGCGCATCAAATCGACTCAGCCGCTCCGTCGCCAGGGCAGTGTTCGGAGCGCGAACGATACGCGGCCGCGCGCGAGCTGAAAGACAAACGAGCCGAGGCAGAAGCGACCTAACGCAATTGCCGCGATGGCGACAAAGAAGAGGATCTCGATACCCAGCGCCGTGCGCGCTGCGCCAACGCGGAGAGCAAATGCGATGGCTGTGGCAAACGTCGCCGCCATGCCCTGGGCGAAACGGCGTGGTGCAGGCGCTGCCGTGAGGCGTCGAAATCCGGCGCGCCGTGCACCGAGGCGGTTGTATAGCGCGTCAAACGGATTCCACTCCGGCAGGATCGCGCTCCAAAGGAGGATCAGCGCGAGCGCGGCGAACAGTCCGCTCGATCGCAGTAGCGCCGCGACCAGTGCGAGTAGCCCGACGACGCGTGGTTGAACGAGCAGCGCAGACGCCAGCGGGGAGCACGACGCAGGGTCAGGGTCGTCGAACCCTTGCTGCAAAATGAAATTGCGATCGACGCTCGCAGGTTCGCGCATGATGCGTTCCGGCCTCGCCGGGCTCGAGCATGGTGTGAAGTTAACGCATCCCCACCGGCGCCGGTCCACGGTACCCGGGACCGTACAAAATCTGTCCGGGCTTCGCACCAGTCATCGTCCCATTCGCGATCACCGGCACGCCGTTCACTAGCACCCACCGCATCCCCACCGACAGCTGATTCGGCTTCTCGTACGTTGCGACGTCCCGTACCGAGTCCGGATCGAAGACCACGAGATCCGCCCACATCCCGCGCTTGATCACGCCGCGATCGACGAGATGTTCCCGTTGCGCGGCCAGCGCGGTGAACTTCCGGATGGCGTCCGGCAGCGTTAGGCGATGCTCCTCGCGCACGTACTTGCGGAGAATGCGCGGGAAGGTCGCGTACGCGCGCGGATGCGGATGCTCCTGCCCGAGAATGCCCTCCGGTGACGTACCGGATGCATCGTTGTCGACCGAGACCCACGGCTGCTCGAGCGCCAGCCTGACGTCGGGCTCGGACATGCCGAACACGGCAACCGACGTCTGCGCGCTGTCCTTGACCAGGATGTCGAACAATGTATTGATCGCGTCCTCGTGCCACATGGAAGCGATCTCATCCAGCCGCTTTCCCTGAATCGGCAGCAGCCCGGGATTGTTCACCGCGGTGATCAGCACCGCGTGCGGACCGTCGATCTCCTGCCATTCGTTGTCCCAGTCGGTGGACGGCGTGAGCATGTCCTTGCGGATGCGAGCACGCGCCGCGCGGTCCTGGAGGCGCTCGATCAGCTTCGCGTTCCCGCCGTCGTGCGCCCACGGCGGCACGAACGCGGAAAACGTGTTCTCCCACGCAGTGTACGCGTAGGTGTCGGCGGCAATGTCCAACCCTGCGCGCCGGGCGGAGTCGATTCGTGCGACGACGCGCGGCATTTTCCCCCAATTCGCCTTCCCTGCCGTCTTGAGATGGAAGATCTCGACCGGGATGTGCGCGTCGCGAGCGATCCGGAACGTCTCGCCGAGCGCCGCCGTTTCGGCTTCGCCTTCGCTGCGCATGTGTGTCGCGTAGATCCCGCCGTAGCGCGCGGCGGTGGCCGCGAGCGCGATGAGCTCGTCGGTCTTGGCGTACGGCGCCGGCGCATACTCGAGGGCCGTCGACACGCCTAACGCACCGTCTTCCATGGCGTGCGCTACGAGGTCCTGCATGCGACGCAGCTCGTCGGCCGTCGGCGTGCGGTCGCCGTAGCCGAGCACCATCTCGCGCACCGAGGCCGCGCCGACATACGTGCCAATGTTGATGCCCGCGCCCTGCTTCTCCAGGCGGGCGAAATACTGCCCGAGCGTGCGCCAGTCGGCCGTGATGCCATAGTGCCGGTAGGTCGGCGTATTCTCGGCGAGCATCGCGCTGTCTAACGGAGCAACGGACTCGCCCTCGCCCGTGATCTCGGTCGTGATGCCCTGATAGATCTTGGATGGCAGCCGGGGATCGACCAGGATGGTCAGCTCGGACTGTCCGAGCATGTCGATGAATCCGGGCGCCACCACCATGCCGTGCGCGTCGATGACCTGCTTTGCACTGTCGCGAGACAGGTCTCCGACGGCGGCGATACGTCCATCCCGCACGGCTACGTCGCCCGCGTACCAGGGAGAACCCGTTCCGTCGATGATATGACCGTTGCGGATGATGAGGTCGAAGCTCGCAGCGCTCTGGCCGAACGCCGCGGACGCGGCCAGAAGAGTCAGCAAGCCAACGATCGACGCGCGGTTCATGACGGTCTCGGCGAAGAGTGAATGTCCAGCGGCTCGCACGGTCGGCTACGAGGCATACTTGCACGAAGGGCGTACCGGACAGGTGTCGCACGCCGGTGCGTTGGTCTTGCAGAGCACCTGCCCGTGCTGGCGCAGCAACTGGTGCGCCGCAATGAGCGCATCGTAACTCTTCGGAAGTGACGGGCGAGCACCTGCTGCGCTCCTCTGTACGTCTTGCGGTAGTCCTTGTGTTCGACGATGAGGCCGACCCGGCCCAGCACGCGAAGCCCGTTGGAATCGAGCGGCAAGAGACGCGCCTTCCCGGCAAATACAAGAATCTTGTCCGCGCCCGGCTCGCCAATCCCGCTGAACTCGGCGAGTGCCTTGCGCGCCTGCGGCACGGGCAGACGCAGCGCGGCGCCGAGATCGCCGTTCCATCGCCGGAGCACGAGCTCGGCCGACTGCCGGAGGCGGTTGCCGCGCGAG
>DATJET010000160.1:0-3715 GCA_035496295.1 Gemmatimonadaceae bacterium | reverse complement strand
GCTGAACACGGAATACAGCAGCGTGTACGTCTGATCGGACCCGTGCAAGACGCGCGTCACGAAAATCGGCAGCGTGACGCTGAAGTTGTACGACAACGTGCCGATCACGGCGAGCATCGCGAAGCTGATCCAGAGCACCGGCGTGGCGAGCACGTAACGCAGTCCGTCTCGCACCGTGCCTTCCCCAACCCGGCCGTGCCGAGACCGGTGCAGCTCGCGCTCGCGCATCAGCACGAGGCACACGAGCACCGCAACGTACGACGCCGCATCTACCGTGAAGCACCACCCGTAGCCCACCGTCACGATCAACAGACCCGCCAGCGCCGGTCCGACAATCCGCGACCCATTGACGATCGTGCTGTAGAGCACGACTGCGTTAGGCAGATCCTCGGACGGCACCATCTCGCTCACGAACGACCGGCGCAGCGGATTGTCGAACGCGAGGAACGTTCCCCCGGCGAGCGCGAGCGCGTAGAGCCCGAGGACAGGCGGGTGCGGCATGAATGCGAGGATCGCCAATCCGGTCGACTGCGCCATCTCGAGGCTCTGCGTCACGAGCAGCATGCGCCGCTTGTCGACACGATCGGCGATCGCGCCACCCCACGCCGAAAAGAGCAGCATCGGCCCGTACTGACAGGCGGCGAGCAAGCCGACACGCAACCCGCTGCCCGTGAGATGCAGGATCAGCAGCGTGAGCGCGATGTTGGTGAGCCAGTTCCCCGAGTTCGAGATGAGCTGGCCGATGAAGTAGAGCCGGAAGTTGCGGTTGCGCAGCGAGAGGAACGTCGTGCGAGCGAGATGACCGGCGCGCCCAACGATTGTCGGCGTCTCGATGTCGGGGATCGGGTCGGTCATCCGCGACGCGACGCTCCGGCGGTGGGCATCGTGTCGTTCGCCGCGGCGATCCGCTCGAGCAGCGCGACCGCTTTCTCCAGCGCCGGTCTGTTCCTGGCGCCGACCTCGGCGTCGATGATGCGCGTGAGCCAGGCGTGGCGGGAATCGGCGGCTGCCTCGAACAAGCGATGCCCCGCGCGCGTCACATGAATCAGTCGCTTCCGCGCATCCGACGGATCGCGCTTGGTGTGCACGAGTCCGGCGCGCGTGAGCGCACTCACCTGCTGCGCAATCGCCTGCTGGCTGACGTGCTCGACCGCCGCGAGCGCGGAAGCGGTGGCTGGGCCGCCATCGCGCAGACGCTTGAGGATCGCGAGGTGCGAGATGGGCAGCTGCTTGGCGCGGTCCGGCCGAGTGTCGCGGAGGCGATCACGCAAGCGCTTGATGACCACGGCCAGGCGAACGGCCATCGGGTCGGCGGCGCGGGCGGGCGGCATGCCGCAATATAGCCCGCTGCACAAGGCACTTGTACAAGTTTCTTGTGCACTTTCGCGACGGACACCGGACGCGAGGTTCGCCGAGCCCTCTTGCCGCGCCCGCGACCCGCGCCCACGTTCAATCCGTCTGCCACCGACCGGACACCGCCAATGGGATTCGTGGTCCGCCTCCTCCGTGACGCACGCTTCGCCGTGCGCGGCTTCCGGCGCACGCCGGCGTTTTTCATCACGACGGTCGCCATCCTCGGACTCGGCATCGGCATGTCGGTGGCGATGTTCACCGTCTTTCGCACCGTCCTGATCCGGAAGCTGCCGGTGGTCGATCAGGACCATGCGGTGGTCATGTGGACGTACCGCGTGGATCCCAACAGCGACGTCGCGACCGGCACCAAGGATTTATCCGTCGTCCGCGCCGGCTCGCGCACGATGCGCGACATTGCGGGCGTCGCCCACTGGCCAGCCGTCCCCACGCCGCTCCGCGACAACGGCAGACTGATCGACCTCAACCGCGGCATGGTCACGGGCAACTTCTTTGCCGTGTTAGGCGTTAGGCCGGCCCTCGGCCGCCTGCTGACGTCGAACGATGACGAGCCGCCCAGCGGATCCGACTCGACACGCACCGAGTCGCTGGTGCTGAGCTGGCGCGCCTGGCACCACACGTTCGGCGGCGACTCGTCCGTGTTAGGCAAACGACTCGTGGATCCCTACGCCAACGTCGGCTATCGCATCGTCGGCGTCACCCCGGCTGGCTTCGACTACCCGGCGAACGTCGACTATTGGATTCCGATGTGGAGCGGCTGGCAGTCAGGCGTGTCGGCGTTCGCCGTCGGGCGTCTCAAACCCGGCGCTACGGTGGCCGAAGCAGCCGCCGAATACCTCGGCATTGAACGGCGACTCGAACCACAGGCCGGCTTCGCCGGAGCCCATGCGGCGACCTTCGCCGACACGGTGCTCGGTGACGTGAGGCCGGCGTTGGTCCTGTTGACCTGCGGCGTCGGCCTGTTGCTCGTGATCGCGTGCCTCAACGTCGGCAACTTGATGCTGCTCCGCGCGTCATCACGCAGCCACGAGCTCGACGTGCGCCGCGCGCTCGGGGCCGCGCCCGCCGATGTGATCCGGCAGCTCGTGGTCGAGGCCGTGCTCATCGCTGCCGCCGGCGGCGGCGCCGGACTCGCCGTCGCCGCCTTCCTGCTCGCTGCGTTAGGCCGGTTCGCGCCGCCCAACGTACCGCGTCTGGACGAGATCCAGTTGGCCCCGACGCCCATCATCGTCGCCATCGTCGTGTCCTCCATTGCCGTACTGCTGTTCGGCATCGGCCCTGCGCTGCTCGCGGCACGCCGCACCACGACCACGCTGCGCGCCGACGCGCGCTCCGGCCGCGAAACCCGGCGTCGCCGCGTGGCCAGGCAAAGCCTGGTCGCGCTGCAACTCGCGCTCGCCACCGTCATGTTGGGCGGCGCCGCGCTGCTCGCGCGCAGCCTCGAACGACTCGAGCGCCAGGACACGGGATTCGTGAGCGCGCACCTCTCCGTGTTCGATTTTGCGTTCAACGGATACAAGTTCGGCGACATGACGAAGTTGGCCATGGAAGGCGACGCCGTCGTCCGCCGCATTCGTCAGATCCCCGGCATCACCGCCGCCACTCCGATCGTCGCGCCACCGATGCTCGGCAACGGCGTGTGGATCATCCGGTACCAGACCGACGATCCGTCGATGACCGACACGGCGCAGTTTCCCATCGTTCCGTCCGAGTTCGGAGGCGCCGAGTACTTCAAGACGTTCGGCATCCACATCGATCGCGGCCGTTCATTTACGGACGACGATCGCGCGACGTCGGCTCTGGTCGCCATCGTGAACGAGTCGGCGGCGCGCAAGTTGTGGCCGGGCCAGAATCCCATCGGGAAGCGCATCCGCGTTCCGGGCAAGGGCGGCCTGATCGGCGAAGACGGATGGCGCACGGTCGTCGGTGTTGCGCACGACACGCATTTGCGAACCCTGCGCCAGGTTTCGACGACGGTGTATTTGCCGGCGGTGCAGTCGTACTGGCAGGGGTTCGTGGCGATTCGCAGCAGCGTGCCGTTAGGCTCCCTGCTCCCGGCGCTCCGCGCCGCGGCGCGTGACGTCGATCCGTCGCTGGAGTTCAATGCGGCGCGCACCATGGACGAGATTCTCGACCAGCCGCTTGCCCAACCGCGCGTCGACACGCTGCTCATGTCCGGCTTCAGCATCGTCGCGCTGCTGCTCGCGGCCATCGGGTTGTTCGGTGTGATGGCGTCGATCGTCCGCGATCAAACGCGCGAGCTGGGCATCCGCATCGCGCTCGGCGCCACGCCGGAGCGCGTGCGGCGCGATGTGCTGGCGCGGGCGGCGACGATCGCCGGCAT
>DATJET010000159.1:0-2743 GCA_035496295.1 Gemmatimonadaceae bacterium | reverse complement strand
CTCAACGCTGAACGCACACTGATCGCCGCCGAGTGCATCGGCGATGGACGCTGGTTCGTCGAGCGGGCCACCTCGTACGCCAATGAGCGCGTGGTCTTCGGCCGGCCGATCGGGCAGAATCAGGGCGTCCAGTTTCCGATCGCCGAGTGCCACATGGAGATTGAGGCGGCGGACCTGATGCGGTGGAAGGCCTGCACACTGTTCGACCGACACGAGCCGTGCGGCGCCGAAGCGAACATGGCGAAGTACCTCGCGGCGAAGGCGTCGTGGGAGGCGGCGAACGTGTGCCTGCAAACCTACGGCGGGTTCGGCTTCGCCGCGGAGTACGACATCGAGCGCAAGTTTCGCGAGACGCGTCTCTATCAGGTGGCGCCGATCTCGACGAATCTCATATTGTCGTACGTCGCTGAGCATGTGCTCGGGTTGCCACGTTCGTTTTGAGGACAGCCCGGCAACATTGGACCGTACCGTTACACTGAGCGTTCGCATCCGTGACATCCGCCGGCGACGTTCAGGTCAACCCGGCTAGGACCCGCGATGTTACTTTACACGCTCGACGTGCATGCGGAGTTCGCCACGCTTTACGTTCGCGCGTTGCCCGGTGCATCCGAGGTCGCCGTCGCCCGCGCCATCTGCAACCGACTACCGAACTGTGTGCGGGTTCTCCGAATCAACGTGCACTCGGTCGCCAGCCTCGACGCATCCGTCCGCAGTGACCTCCTTGCTCTCGTGCGCGATTGGCGCCGTGAGCGACTCGGTCATGCGATCATCGCGGAGCCGGCGGCGGATTGCGAGCCGAGCGCGGCCCGCCGATCGCCGCAGCGCGCATCAGGGGCGGCGACGGTCGAGGCAGCGCTCATGGCGACATTTCTTTGAGCACACGGGCGCGAAGCGTCCGCCAAGTCAGTGCGAGCTAAGGGCCTCGACGTCGCGTTCGACGAGCGACCCGGCGGCTGTGGCCTCGACGGCCTAGCTTTCCCTGATGCGACCACTCGACGGAATCACTGTTGTCTCTCTCGAGCAGGCCGTGTCGGCTCCGTTCTGCACGCGGCAGCTCGCCGACTATGGCGCGCGCGTCATCAAGATCGAACGGCCCGGCGAGGGTGACTTCGCCCGCCGCTACGACAGGTCCGTCAACGGCCTCTCGTCGTATTTCGTCTGGCTGAATCGCTCGAAAGAAAGCGTGACGCTCGATCTCACGCAGCCGAGTGCGCGCGCGGCGCTCGACACCCTGATCGCTCGAGCCGACGTTCTCGTGCAGAACCTGGGACCGGGCGCCGCCGGCCGTCTTCACCTCGACTGGGCAACACTGTCGGAGCAATTCCCGCGACTCATCGTCGTCGATATCTCCGGCTACGGCGACGCCGGCCCAATGGCAGGCCGGAAAGCCTACGACCTGCTCGTTCAAGCCGAAAGTGGGCTGATCTCCGTCACGGGCTCGGACGACACGCCGTCCCGGTGCGGCGTATCGATCGCCGACATTGCCGCCGGGATGTATGCCTATTCAGGAACTTTGATGGCGCTCATCCAGCGCGGGCAAACAGGACGCGGGACCCGTGTGGCTGTGTCCATGCTCGACGCGCTGGGCGAGTGGATGAGTCAGCCGTTCTACTTTGGGCACTACGGCGGCACGGCCCCGACGAGGACCGGCGCGTCGCATCCAACCATCGCGCCGTACGGTCCGCATCGAGCCGGCGATGGTCGCGACGTGCTGCTCGGAATTCAGAATGAGCGAGAGTGGAACCGATTCTGCGCCGACGTGCTCGGTGCACCAGAGCTCGCGCGCGACGACCGTTTCGCCGACAACACAAAACGGGTGACCAATCGCATCGAGCTGATCCGCATCATCGAGCGCGCGTTCGCCGCGCTGACGGCCGAGCAAGTCGTGCAGCGTCTTGACGGCGCCGCAATCGCCAACGGTCGACTCAACGATGTGCAGGGTTTCGCGGCGCACGAACAGTTACGTGCACGCGAACGGTGGCGCGCCATCGGCACGAGTGCTGGTGCGATCGACGCGCTGCTTCCACCCGCTGACGTGGCCGGCGTCGATCCCGTGATGGGAGCGGTACCCGAGGTCGGCCAACAGACCGAGGCCGTCCTCGTCGAGTTGGGATATGATCGCGCTGCCATAGATGACATGCGCGCAACCGGCGCGATTTGAACGATGCGTCAGGGCACGAGTGGCAGCGTTCC
Source organism: Gemmatimonadaceae bacterium (assembly GCA_035496295.1). Taxonomy (GTDB): domain Bacteria; phylum Gemmatimonadota; class Gemmatimonadetes; order Gemmatimonadales; family Gemmatimonadaceae; genus JADGGM01. Next base: position 550 of record DATJET010000159.1, on the reverse strand, counting down.
CTCGATTAGCGTGCGCGTCATCCTAGGCGCACTGCCTCGATCCCAGTGCAGAACGCGAAACCCGACGCGATACGACACCGGCCCACCGTCCGATTCCTTGGCGCGCTCAATCGGCCGAGGAATGCAAACGAACTCCACGTTCAACTCCGCGGGCGACGCCGTGACGACAGCGTATCCGTGACCGCCGACGTCGGCGAACGAGAGATGCAGCGCGACTTCCCTGTTGGCGACGGCCAACGCGTCACTCATGCGGTGAGTCCGCTGGAGCTCGAGGCTGGCCCGCACGCCGGCCATGATCGACAAATTCACTGCGGGCTGCGCCGGCTCGCTCGGCGAGGGTCGATAGACATAGATCGCGCCAAGCGGATGAGTCGCCGGAACTGAATACTCCATCGCCTCCGCGAGTCCGGGCGCGGAAATCGAGCCGGTGACAAACTCGACACCGACCGGGTCGAATGATTTCGGCGACACCGTCGGCGACAGAAGGCCGGCGAGAAACGAATGCCGATCGCCGCACACGGTGGCCAAACCGGTGATACCGTGCTCGCGA
>DATJET010000158.1:0-2244 GCA_035496295.1 Gemmatimonadaceae bacterium | reverse complement strand
CGACGCTCTCGGCTACGCGCACGCGCGAGGAATCGTCCACCGCGACGTCAAGCCAGAGAACATCCTGCTCGCCGACACAGGGCACGCACTGGTCGCGGACTTCGGCATCGCGCGCGCGGCCCAGTTGGCGCGCGAAGATCGACTGACTGTCACCGGCGTTTCCCTCGGCACACCGGCATACATGGCGCCGGAACAGGCGCTCGGCGAAGTGGCCGATGCGCGCGCCGACGTGTGGGCGTTGGGGTGCATGCTGTTCGAGATGCTCACCGGAGATCCGCCGTTTGGACGCGACCAACGCCAGGTGCTCACGCGTTCGCTCACCGAAACGGCGCCATCGCTCCGCAAGCAGCGGCCTGACGTGCCGTACCGCGTGAGCGACGCTGTGCAACAAGCGCTCGCGCGATCGCCGGACGAACGATTTGGCGACGCGGGGCAGTTCGGTGCCGCGCTCGCCGGACGCGAGGGGACGCAACGCGGGCGAAAAAGGCTGCGGCTGTCGCCGCGCGCGCGGCCGATCGTGGTTGGCGCATTCCTCCTTGTAGGTGCGGCTGCCGCGACGCTCTGGACGATGCCGGCCGCGAGACGCGCGTTCGGCGGCTCGCATCGGTCACACCTCAGCGCGGACTCGCTCGCGAACGAGCTCTATCGCCAAGGCCGGATGTTGATCACGCGCCGCACCTTCGCCGATTATCAGCGCGCGTTCGACTTGTTCAGCCGAGCGATCGCGCGCGACTCCAACTTCGCGCGGGCATGGGCCGGTCTGGCGCGCGACGAGCAACTGGCCCAGGTCCGCGGCTTCGCCATCAACGGCCTCTCACGCGATTCGTTGCTCGCACGGGCCGTCCAGGCAAGCCACCGTGCGGTGGACCTGGACCCCGACGATCCCGAGAGCTGGATTGCCACCGCGCACGTCGCGCAGATGGTCGATCCGAACGGGCGCTCGGGCGTGATCACCGCGGCTCGCCACGCGCTCACGCTCGACTCCACGTCGGTCGAATCATCCGAAGCGTGGTTCGAGCTTGGGCTCGCCCATCAGGAATTGCTCGAGGATTCGCTCGCCGAACGTGAATGGCTGCGGGCTGTCGCGGTCGATCCCACGAACGTGCAGGCACTGTCGTTTCTCGCTCATCACTACAGGTGGTTTGGTCAACCCGATCGGGGAGCGACTTACGCCGACAGCGCCGTGGCGCTCGATCCGGTAAGTACCGTTGCGCGCGAGGCGGCGTGGCAAATCGCGGCAGCACGCGGCCGCTGGGATGAGGTCGAGCGCCACGCCTCCGCCCTCGAACGTTCGGCACTGGGCCAACTGCAGGAGTTCGCCATCGCTGGCCTCGTGCGAGCACGGCTTGGCCGCGGCGACAGCGCTGGTGCGCGTGCTCTGATTCGACAGGCAGGCGCCGTGTTCGACTCGACGAAACCAACCTTGCACCAGGCCGCCTACATCGGCGCCTCGCTCGCGGCGGTCGGCGATACGGCGTCCGCCGTCCGTTGGCTCGAGGCGTTTCAGCCGCGCGAGGACCTTCATTTTCAACTCCACGTCAAGCGCGACGACGGACTCCGATGGACCGCCGGCCATTGGGGCCAGGACATCCGCCGGCCAGACCCGAGATGACACGTACGCTCATTCCATTTTTGGAATGAGGCATCTCCAACACACGTCCGACACGCGTTGCTCGTCGGTGTTTGCCCACGAAACGTGGTGGTATCTTCCGGTCACAGCTCCTATATTTGCGGCGATGACACCCGATAGGCCTTGGCAACACGATTGCGAGTGAACACGGTCGGGTTGGTCGGCGGCCTTGGACCCGAAACGACCATCGACTACTATCGCCGGATCATTGCCGCGTGGCAGGCGGTCGATCCCGCGTCGGCGCCGCCGCTCGTCATCGACAGCATCGATGTGCGCGAGGTCTTTCGCCTCGTCGAGTCGGACAGGTCGGCGCTCGCCGATTACCTCTCCGCATCGGTCGACCGGCTCGCCCGCGCCGGCGCGGATTTCGGCGCGATCACCGCCAACATGCCGCACCTCGTGTTCGACGACGTCCGTGCGCGCTCGGCCATTCCGCTCATCAGCATCATCGAGACATGCGCCGACGAAGCGCGTCGCCGCGGCCTGCGACGCGTCGCGCTGCTTGGCACGCGCTTCACGATGGAAGCATCCATGTATCCCGACGGCCTCCGCCGGCGCGACATCGACGTCGTCGTTCCAGACGAAGCGGAACGCATCTTCATTCACGATCACTA
>DATJET010000157.1:0-7378 GCA_035496295.1 Gemmatimonadaceae bacterium | reverse complement strand
CGCGGCCCTCGATCGCGCCCTGCAATCCGGAGCCCTCGACGATCGTCGTGTTGTCCTTGTCGATCGTCACCTTCTTCGCTTTGCCAAGGTCTTCCATTTTGAGGTTCTCCAGCTTGAGGCCCAGATCCTCGGTGATGGCCTTACCGCCGGTGAGCGTGGCGATGTCCTCGAGCATGGCCTTGCGACGATCGCCGAAGCCGGGCGCTTTGACCGCGGCGGCGTGCAGCGTGCCGCGCAGCTTGTTGACCACGAGCGTCGCCAGCGCCTCACCCTCGACATCCTCCGCGATGATGAGGAGCGGGCGCCCGCCCTTCGCGACCTGCTCCAGGAGCGGCAGCAGCTCGCGCATGTTGCTGATCTTCTTCTCGTCGCCCGCGCCGTCGATGAGCGTGGTATTGTCCTTGTCGATCACGATGCGCTTCGCGTGACCGAGGTCGGAGAGCACGGCGTTCTCGAGCTTGAACCCGACTTCCTCGCTCACGACCTGTCCGTTAGTCAACACCGCGATGTCCTGCAGCATCGCCTTGCGGCGATCGCCGAAGCCGGGCGCCTTGACGCCGGCCACCTTGAGCGTGCCGCGGAGCTTGTTGACGACCAGCGTCGCCAACGCCTCGCCCTCGACATCCTCGGCGATGATGAGCAACGGCTTGCCCATCTGCGCGACCTTCTCGAGGACCGGGAGCAGGTCCTTCATCGAGGAGATCTTCTTGTCGTGGATGAGGATGTAGGCATCCTCGAGCACCGCTTCCATCTTCTCCGGATCGGTGACGAAGTAGGGCGAGAGATAGCCGCGGTCGAACTGCATGCCGTCGACCGTCTCGAGCGTCGTCTCCAGGCCGCGGGCTTCCTCGACCGTGATGACCCCGTCCTTGCCGACCTTCTCCATCGCCTGGGCGATCAGGTCGCCGATTTCCTTGTCGTTGTTCGCCGAGATCGTGCCGACCTGGGCGATTTCTTTCTTGCCGCTCGTGGGGACGCTCAACTTCTTGAGCTCCTCGACGATCGCGGATACGGCGCGGTCGATGCCGCGCTTGATGGCCATCGGGTTGGCGCCGGCCGTGACGTTCTTGAGGCCTTCACGGAACACCGCCTGCGCGAGCACGGTGGCGGTGGTGGTGCCGTCGCCGGCCAGGTCAGACGTCTTGGTGGCGACTTCCTTGACCATCTGCGCGCCCATGTTCTCGAGCGGATCGGCGAGCTCGACTTCCTTCGCGACCGTGACGCCGTCCTTGGTCACGGTGGGAGCGCCGAATTTCTTGTCGATGACAACGTTTCGTCCCTTGGGGCCGAGCGTAACTTTCACGGCTTCGGCCAACTGATCGACGCCGCGCTTGAGCGCCGCGCGCGCCTCAGTATCGAAATGCAGTTCTTTGGCAGCCATAGTTCCAGATTCCAGTAGGTGAAAGAATCCTGTGTGTGAGTAGTGGCCCGTGCGGCCCCGTTAGGCGGCCGGCGATCGAGCGACCGTTAAGAGATCACCGCGAGCACGTCCGATTCGCGAAGAATCAGGAGTTGCTCGCCATCGATGGTGACCTCGGTGCCGCTGTACTTTCCGTACAGGACCTTGTCACCGACTTTCACATCCATGGGGACGCGCTTGTCTTTCTCGAAGCGGCCCGGTCCGACGGCGACGATTTCGCCCTGCTGGGGCTTTTCCTTCGCCGTGTCAGGGATGTAGAGGCCGCCGCGCATCTGCTCTGATTCCTCGAGAGCCTTCACGACGACACGATCGGCCAGCGGATTCACCTTCACCGCCGTGGCACTCTTGGTGGCCATAGGTCGCCTCCCTCCTCCAGTATGGGTTGCACGAATGCTCGTGTGAGCGGTGTTAGCACTCTCGTCTGGCGAGTGCTAGACGCATCAAAGATAATGCGTCCCGCGACGAGGTCAACCGGCCATTGCAGCGCTCGTGCCGGCTAAGTTGGCCAAAATGAATGAGTTATGACTGCCAAAGAGGCCGATGTCGCCGGGCAGGCAGCCAGACTGGCAAGGAGGGCTCGTCAGTCCGACACGCTCTCCGTCAGCAGCGCATACGCCAGCCGCAGGCCTTCGAGCGTGAGATACGGCTCGACCAGGTCGACTTCCGTACACAGAGGCGCGATCAGCTCGGCGAGTCCGCCGGTGGCGATCACCTGAGGCTCTCTCGGCGACGGCCATTCGGCTTTGATGCGGCGCACGATGCCGTCGATCGCGTCGACCGATCCGTACATCACGCCGGCGCGGATGCAGTCTTCCGTGCGTTTGCCGATCGCGCGGGCCGGCGCGGCGAGCTCGGTCGCGGGCAGCTTCGACGTGCGGCGAATCAGCGTGTCCAACGACGTGCGGACGCCGGGTGCGATCACGCCTCCCAGGAACACGCCGTCGGCCGTGATGCAGTCGTAGGTCGTGGCGGTGCCGAGGTCGACGACGATGGTGTCGGCGTGGTGGATGCGGCTCGCGGCGAGCGTATTGACGACGCGATCGGCGCCGACCGTGAGCGGTTCGTCGACCTCCAGGACGATGGGGAGCGGCGACCGGCCGTCCACCACCACCGCGGTGCAGCCTAACCACGTTAGGCACGCGTCGGCCAGCGGGCCCGTGACCGGCGGGACGACGGAGCCGATCGCGGCGCCGTCGATGCGGGCCGGCGCGACGTCGCGCGACGCCAGGAGACCCAACAACTCGAGGCCGATCTCGTCCGGCGTCCGCGACGCGTCGGTCATCACGCGCCAGTGCGCAGCGAGCGTGCGGCCGTCGAACAGCCCGATGGTGGTCTCGGTGTTGCCCACATCGAAGACGAGTATCACGCGTCCTCCTCGAACACGAGAGAGCCGGAGCGGCACGTCACGTCCCCCACCGCCGTGGAGACGAGGAGCGAGCCGCGCTCATCGATACCCTGCACCACGCCGGGCGCCGGCAGACGACACGCGCGGCCGCGCGCCATGTCGCGTTGGGCGTAGGCCGCCAGCTCGGTGGCCCGCAGCGCACCCCGCGCGGACGCCGCCGCGCGGATGGCCGGCACGACCGCCTCGAGCACGGGCACCCGCGACGGTCCGGCGCGGAGCGCGGTTGCGTTAGGCACGTCGGGCGGAAGCCGCACGTTGATGCCCACGCCCACCGCGACCCATTCGATCTGCTGGTTGCGCCACCTCGACTCGACCAGAATCCCGCACACTTTCCCCGCCCCGACGTATAGGTCGTTGGGCCATTTGAGCCGCACCGGCGACTCGGCGAAGCCGTCGAGCGCGTGTGCGGCGCCGATGCCTAACCGAATCGCCAGCACTTCGGTGGCGACGGGATCGCCCGGCCGCTCCAGCATCGTGAGCCAGATGCCGCTGCCGGCAATCGACGTCCAACGCCGCCCCTCCCGTCCCCGGCCGGCCGTCTGACGCTCGGCCAACACGAGCGAGCCGGCCGGCGCGCCTTCCTCGCCCAACACATGCGCCACGTCCAACGTCGACGTCACACTGTCGTACACCTCGACGCGCGGCAGATCGAGCAATGCCCGAAGCTCGTCGGCGCCGCAGCCGTCGTAGGTCGCCTCAGCCACGATAATGCACGATGAGGAGCACGGCCACGCCCGCCAGGACACGGTACAGCGCGAACACGCCGTAACTGCGGCGCGTGACGTAGCGCAGCAGCGCCGCGATGGCGAGCCAGCCGCTGATTGCCGACGCGAGCACGCCTGCCACGAGTGGTGCGCTGAGTCCCTGCTCATGAAGCACGTGCGGCACCTTGAGGACGGCGGCCGCGGCGATGATCGGCATGCTCATGAGAAAGCTGAATACCGCGGCGCTCTCGCGATCGAACCGGTCCGCGAGGCCGGCGGTGATGGTCGAGCCGGAGCGCGACACACCGGGAATGAGCGCGAAGATCTGTGCGATGCCGATGAGCAGCGCATCACGCGGCTTCATGTCCGACAGGTTGCGCACTTCGCGCGCGCCGCGGTCCGCGAGCCAGAGCAGGATGCCGAGCACGATCATCGCCCACGCGATGAGAGCCGGCGCGCGGAACGTCGTCTCCGCGTACTTGTCGAGCGCCAGGCCGGCGATGCCGCCCGGAATCGTCGCGATCACGAGCAGCACCACGCGCTGCTGCGACTCGTTGGCGACGTTGCGCGTCGTCATGATCTCCCACGCGGCACGGATGAGTCGGATCCATTCCGCGCGAAAGTACGCGAGGACGGCAACCAGTGTTCCGGTGTGCAGCGCGACGTCGAACGACAAACCCGGCTCCGGCCAGTGCAGCAGCCACGGCGTGAGCGCGAGGTGTGCCGAGCTGCTGATGGGGAGAAATTCCGACAAGCCTTGGATGATGCCGAGGACGATCGCTTGGAAGAGCGTCATGAAGGTCGAGCGTGGGAGGAGGGCGTTACGGGCGGGCCGTTAGGAACGCGGCCATGGCGCACACCATGGCGAGCTTGAAGACGAGCGGGCTCCCGCGGTGGCCACGGACCGCGATACCCACGGCGTAGAGGACGAGCGCGGCGGCGGGAACGGCCGCAGCCGCGAACCGCGGACGGCCGGCGGCGAACGGCAACAACAGCAGCAGGAACGCGAGCGACGCAACCGACAATACCGCGATCGCCACCGACGCGCCGGCACTCACCGGCAGCGTGCGTCGCGATCCGGCGTCGGCAGGCGCGTCCTCGAGATCCTTCGCGACTTCGCGAGCAAGGTGCAACGGCACGGCGATCATCACGAGGACGATCGCGGTACGCGGCCGGCCGACCACCCACGCGCCATAGAGAAACGGCAGCGACGCGAGGAGTGCCACCACGACGTTGCCCAACAAGCCGGTGCCCTTGATCCACGGGCTGTACGCGAACATCAGCGCGACCACGATCACGGTGAGTGCGCCGAGCGCGGGCGATGCGGCCGCCTCGAGTGCGACGCCCAACACACCCGACATCGTTGCGATGTGTCGCGCGGTGCGCGCCGACAGCAGTCCCGACGGCAGCGGACGCTCGGGATGCGCGAGACGATCGATCTCGATGTCGGCGAGATCGTTCCAGACGTTGGCCGTGATGGTGAGACACGCGGCGCCGGCGGCGGCGAGCGCAATGTTCGGCAGCGGCCCCCAGCCCACCCACCAGGCACCGAACGCGACGCCCGACGCCGCGAGCACGACGTTAGGCCAGCGCATGAGCCGCAGGAGCGCGTCAACCAATCGTGCGCTCATAGAACGCTTCGTAGCGGGCCACCATCTCATCGCGCGAGAAGCGGAGCCGGGCATCGGCGGCGGCGGCGGCGCTCATGCGCTCCCAGCGTGAGCGGTCGCCGAGGATGTCGAGCGACGCGGCAGCCATGCCATCCACATCGCCCACTTCGCGGAGCACGCCGGTGACGCCGTCGCTCACGACCTCGGGGAGGCCGCCAACCCGCGATGCGACCACGGGCACGCCGCACGCGAGCGCCTCGAGTGCGCTCAGCCCGAACGACTCGCTCTGACTCGGCAGCAAGAACAAGTCGGCGCTGGCGAGCAGCGGCGCCACCACGTCGATCTTGCCGAGGAAGTACGTGTCGTCCTGGACGCCCAGCTCGCGCGCTTCCTGCTCGGCCGACGTACGCTCCGGGCCGTCGCCCACCATGACGAGCACCGCGGGCCGCTCGCGCCGAACCTTGGCGAAGATGCGCACGATGTCGCGGACCCGCTTCACCGGACGGAAGTTCGACACGTGCATGACCACCGCGCGATCACCGTTGCTGCCTAACTGTTCCCGCAGGAGCGGAATGTGCGCGGCGCGATTGTAGAGGTCCGGGTCCACGAAGTTGTGGATCACCTCCACGGCGCACCCGGTGCAGCCGAACGCGTTGTACGTCTCGCGCTTGAGAAAATGCGACACCGCCGTGAGACCATCGGAGCGCTCGATGGAAAACTTGGTGAGCGTTTGGAACGAGGGGTCCTGCCCAACGAGCGTGATGTCCGTGCCGTGCAGCGTGGTGATGATGCGGACGTCGATGTCGTCGCTCTCCAACATCTCCTTGGCGATCCACGCGCTCGTCGCATGCGGAATGGCGTAGTGCGCGTGGAGGATGTCGAGGCGGTGTTCGTGCACCACCTGGTGCATGCGCACCGCCAGCGCGAGATCGTACGGCGGATACTCGAACAGCGGATAACGGACCACGTCCACTTCGTGAAAAAAGATGCGCGGGAGGAATGCGGGCAGGCGGAATGGATGCTGGTACGTGATGAAGTGCACTTCGTGCCCGCGCTCGGCGAGCGCGATGCCGAGATCGGTGGCGACGGCGCCCGAGCCCCCGTAGGTCGGATAGCAGGTGATGCCGATCTTCATCCCATCCCCTCACGTGTCTCGTTCCACCACTCGAGCGCGCGATCCAGAGCATCGTGCTCGTGTGGATCGATGCGCGTCACGTCGGCCGGCGGCAGCTGGTTTCGAATCCACGTGCGCTGGCGCTTCGCATACTGGCGCGTTGCGACCAGGATCTGCTCGCGCGCCTCGGATCGGCTGATCTCGCCGCGCGCCAGCGAACGAACGGTTGCGTAGCCGGTTGCGTTCCACGCCGGCGCCGTTGATGGAACGCGTGCGTCGAGCGCGCGGGCTTCCTCGATCCAACCGGCATCGAGCATGTCGTCCAGTCGCGTCGCGAGGCTCTGGCCCAGTGCGGGACCGGGATCGACTACAAGATATCGCGCGCGTCGCGGCTCCGCGCCCGGGGCATCGCGGTGCCAACGCGAGAGCGGAACGCCGGTAAGAAGGGCAACTTCGATCGCGCGCTCGAGCTGGGCACGGCCGAGGCCGGCACGCTCGGGGTCGAGCGCGCGACACCACCGTTGCAGTTGGGCGAGCGTGAGCGTGCGGAGGTGTGCCGCGATGTCGCGGCGTTTCTGTGCATCGAGCTCCGGCTCGACGAAGAGCGGCGCGGTGAGCGCGCGAATGTAGAAGCCCGTGCCGCCCACAATGGCCGGCTCGCGTCCCATGCGACGCACGTCATCCATCCAGCGCACGGCATCGGCGGCCCATGCGGCGGCGGAGTACCGCGTGTCGGGCTCGGCGATGTCGAGCCCAGCGTGCGGGACGCAGGCGCGCTCGGCGGCGGACGGTTTTGCGGTGCCGATGTCGAAGCCGCGATAGACCTGGCGCGAATCCGCGCTCACGATGCCTAACGGGACGCGGCGCGCGAGCGCCATCACGAGCGCGCTCTTCCCGGCGCCCGTGGGGCCCGTGATCACCCGAAGTCTAACGCCGGCCAAAGCGTCGCTCGAGCTCGTCCCAGGACAGTTGCACGATGGTCGACCGGCCGTGCACGTCGTGCGCCGGCAGCGTCGTGCGCGCAAGGGCCGTGTAGAGCACGCGCATCTCGTCGGGCGAGAGCGGGTCGCCGGCCTTGATCGCGGCCTTGCACGCGAGCGTCGCGGCGAGATGCTCGTGACGCGA
>DATJET010000156.1:0-14191 GCA_035496295.1 Gemmatimonadaceae bacterium | reverse complement strand
GAGCTGGCGCAGCGTCTTCTGGAGGTCGATGATGTGGATCCCGTTCCGCTCGGCGAAGATGAACCTGCGCATCTTCGGATTCCAGCGGCGGGTTTGGTGTCCGAAGTGGACACCGGCTTCGAGGAGCTGCTCGAGATTCGGCTGTGTCATTCCCTGGTCCTGTTTGGTTGTGTCCACCGCGTCCGTCGTTGCCAGTGCACCACCGGGAAACCCGGCACCAGTGCCCGACTCGGGACGCGTGAGAGATACCGGCTGCCCAACCGGGCCGCCGGGGGGCTGCCTAACGACTACCGCTTGCTGAACTGGAACCGCTTTCTTGCCTTCGGACGGCCCGGCTTCTTGCGCTCCACGGCGCGCGCGTCGCGCGTGAGGAGGCCCAGGTCGCGGAGCTTCCGACGGTGTGCTTCATCCACCTTGACGAGCGCACGGGCGACGGCGAGGCGCAGCGCACCCGCCTGTCCGCTCTGTCCGCCGCCTTCCAACCTGGCTTTCACATCGAAGCGGCCGAGGGTATCGGTGGCGGTGAACGCCTGCTGAATGGAGGACACGAGCGTCGCACGCGGGAAGTAGTCGCCCAACGTGCGGCCGTTCACGTCCCACTTGCCGGATCCCGGCTGCACGTACACGCGACAGACGCTTTCCTTGCGGCGTCCGATTGTGTGAATGGTGCCGTCCGCCATCACTCGGTCTCGCTCTTGAGGTTGAGCACGACCGGCTGTTGGGCGGCGTGCGGATGTTGGGCGTCAGGGTAGACACGCAGCTTGAGCCGCAGCTTCTGCCGGCCCAATGCTGTTTTAGGCAGCATGCCGAACACAGCCTTTTCGACGACGCGCTCGGGGTGCTTGGCGAGCATGGAGGCGAAGGGCGTGAACCGTTCGTGTCCCATGTAGCCGGTGTGCCGGAAATAGCGCTTCTGCTCTGCCTTACGGCCGGTGACGCGCACCTTGGAGGCGTTGATCACGATGACGTGATCGCCGGTGTCCATGTGCGGCGTGAACATCGGCTTGTGCTTACCGCGAATGATTTTCGCGACTTCGGACGCCAGGCGTCCGAGCACGAGTCCGTCGGCATCGACGACAAACCAGCGGTGCTCGATGTCGGACGGAGTAGCGGAGTACGTTTTCATGCGTATCGGAATTGGGTGCGCCAGACTAGGAAACACAGACTCGTAAGCTACGCAAGCACTTAGATCCTGTCAACGGATCGGCGTCAGACCGATTTCCCCGCAGGTAGCAACTCGAATCGCTTTCCGCGCGGTGGCCGATAGGCGCGGAAGCCGTGCCGATCCGTGGTGAACGCGGTCGAGATCAACAGCGCTTCCGACAGCGCGACGAGGCAGGCGTCGGCGAAGTCCATTGGCGTTCGCCGGTATTGATGCATGAGGGACGTGGCACGGCGGTGGCCGCCGGTCTCGAGACCAACGATCGGGATGCCGGCCGCCAACAGAAAGTCGAGCGGCGCATGTGCCGGTCCCCCGCCGCGCGCCACCAGATGACAGGCTTCGGCGACGACCGCTTCGACCGTTAGGCAGCGCCGAATGACGTTGGGCAGCTCGGCCGCGCACTCGGCGTGCCATTGATCGCGCCGGTCGAGCACCGCGACGAGCGGCCCGGTATCCAGGAGCACATCGCGTTCGACGGGGCTCACGCGCGACGAGCTAGGTGCGCCAGTTGTGTCGGCGGATGCGGACCGCGAGCTCGTCGCGCTCGATGGCCTCGGGGTCGAGGGCGAGCGAGCCGACGAGCGCTGACACCGCGTGCAGCGGGGCCGCGGGATCCGGCTCGGCGGGTGCCGCGAGATACGCCGTGAGCGCTGCGCGAACGACCTGGGCCTTGGGCACGCCGAGCGCGCGGGCACGACGGTCGATGTCGCGCAGCAACGCGTGGGGCAAACGCAGGGTGAGCTGTTCGTCACGCATGCAATGCAATGTAGTGCATCTGCATTGCGTGGTCAATGTGCGGCCGCCGGCCTCGGCGTCACTCCAACTCGATCAGGATCGCGCCTTTTTCGACGGCCGCGCCGGACGTCACCGCCACGCGCTTCACTCGGCCCGCGCCGCTCGAGCGCAGCTCGTTCTCCATCTTCATCGCCTCCATCACGACGAGGCCCTGCCCTGCCTGCACCTCATCGCCCGGTGCGACGAGCACGCGCACGATGAGACCCGGCATCGGCGCGGCGAGCGGCCGCGGTCCCGTTGGGCCGGCGGCTTCTGCGGTCAGGTCGCGGATGGTGCGCGTGCGCTCGTCCAGGGCTTCGACATCGTAGGTATATCCGTCGATCCAGAGGACGTAGTGCCCCTTGGATTCGCGGCGCCGCACGACGACGCGGTGCACCGTGTCGCCGATCGTGACCATGCGCACCGGCGTGCCTTCGATGTCGACCAACGCTGCCGGGATCTTCCGGCCCGTCACCGTCACCGCGTCCGGTTCGACATCCACCGTCACGCGCTTCTCGCCCATGGCGACGATGTATTTCACTCAGGCCTCCGGAACGAGCTCGCACACCGTCTCGACGTGCGCCGTTTGCGGGAACATGTCGAACGACACGAGCGACGCGACGCGCCAGCCCGGTAGCCGGCCCACATCGCGGGCGAGCGTGGCGGGATCGCAGCTCACGTAGACAATGGCGCGCGTCGCGGGGCGCGCCGCCTGGAGCGCATGGGTCACGCGCGCGTCGACGCCGGCGCGCGGCGGGTTGAGGATCACGACGTCGGCGGGGAGCGCGGCGGGCAGCGCATCCTCGACCCGGGCCGCCACGGCACGCGATCCGTTTGGCAGACGTGCGGCGCACCACGCGGACGCATCGGCGTCCAGCTCGATGGCCGTCACGTGCCGCTCGGGCGACGCGACCGCGAGCGCGGTGAGCCCCGTGCCCGCATACGCATCGACCACCTGCACGGGCTCGTGCGCCAGCACGCGCTCCACGACGTATGCGCGCAGCGCATCCGCCACGGCGGCGTTCACCTGCGCGAACGACGCCGCGGGCGACGAGCCCGCCGAGCGCGAGGCGGCCGGCGTCGCGCGCGTCGCGCCGGCGGGCTTCCACCAGATGGATGCGAGCGACGGCGCGCGCTCGAGCAGCCGCGCCGCGCCGGTCCACTGCTCGCCGCCCTCGATCACGAGCGACCCCTCGCCCGCGTCGTCGAAGCGGACCGCGCCCCGGAGCTCGGCAGCGTTAGGCAGGGCATCGCCTGCCGCGAGCACGTCTCGCCAGGCCGCCAGCACGCGGTCTTCGGTGATCGGACACTCGCGCAGCTGGAACACCTGCGCTGGCCGGTCATACGGATGCAGTCCCGCCGTCCAGTCGCGGCCGCGCGCGCGGAGCGCGAGCGTGAGCTTGCGCCGGTACCGCCACGGCGACGGCGCAGGTCGCACGGCCGGCGACGTGGGCGTTGGGCGGCGCGCGATGCGGACCATGGCGTCGCGCACGATGTCGCCCTTGGCGCGGCACTGCGCGTCATAGCCCACGTGTTGCAATTGGCACCCACCGCAGCGATCGGCCTCGTAGTGCGAGCACGTCGGCGCGACGCGGTCGGGCGACGGGCTCTCGAGCGCCACCAGCGTCCCCCGCGCGAACCGTCCCTGCTGTTGGTAGGACACGCGCGCCACATCGCCCGGCGCGGTGCGCGGCACGAACACGACCATCCCGTCCGCGCGTGCGACGCCATCGCCGCCGGCGGCGATCGAGTCGATGCGCAGCTGCGCGACCGGCATCAGCCTTCCACCAGCCCTTCGCGGCGCGCGGCCAGGCGCCACGCCGCGCCCTCGTCGACCGGTGCCGTTCCGTTAGGCGCGGAGGCCACCGATGGCACGCGGCGCACCCGCTCCTGCTCGGCCAGAAGTGCGGCCGCGATCATGGCCGCCATCTCACCCGCGGCCGACGCCCGACCGCCGGTGAGCGATGCCAGCCGGCGCTCGAGCCACTGGATGTCGATCGCGCCGCGGCGGAACTCGTCGTCTTCCATCACGCGCAGGTGAAAATCGCGCGAGGTCTCGACGCCCTGGATCGTGAGCTCGAGCAGTGCGCGGTGCATGCGCGCGATGGCCGCATCGCGGGTCGGGGCGTGCACGATGAGCTTGGCGAGCATCGGGTCGTAGTGCAGGCCCACTTCGGTGCCCACGCCGATGCCGCCGTCCCATCGCACGCCGGGGCCGCCCGGCAATCGCAGGTACGAGATGCGCCCGGTCCCCGGCAGAAATCCGTTCGCCGGATCTTCGCTCGTGATGCGGCACTCGATGGCCCATCCGTTAGGCGCGATGTCGGCCTGGCGGAACGGCAACGCCTCGCCGGCGGCGATCCGGATCTGCCACTGCACGATGTCGATTCCGGTGACGAGCTCGGTGACCGGGTGCTCCACCTGCAGGCGCGTGTTCATCTCGAGGAAGTAGAACGATCCCTCGGCGTCGAGCAGGAACTCGCACGTGCCCGCGTTCACGTAGCCCGCGGCCTGCGCGGCGCGGACGGCGGTCTCGCCCATGCGGCGTCGCAAGTCGGGCGTCACCGCGACGCTCGGTGCCTCCTCGATCATCTTCTGGTGGCGGCGCTGCACCGAGCATTCTCGCTCGCCTAACGACAGCATGGTGCCGTGCGCGTCGCCCAGAACCTGGATCTCCACGTGGCGCGGGCCCGAAATGTACTTCTCGACGTACACGGCGTCGTCGCCGAACGCATTCTTGGCTTCGCGGCGGGCGGCGTCCAGCGACGACGCCAAGTCGCCCGCCTGGCGCACCACGCGCATGCCCTTCCCGCCACCGCCGGCCGCCGCCTTGAGCAGTACCGGAAAGCCGAACCGCTCGGCGATCTCGCGTGCCTCGCGGGCGTCGCGCAGCGACTCCGTGGTTCCCGGCACCACGGGAACGCCGGCCGCGATGGCGAGCCGGCGCGCTTCGGTCTTGCTGCCCATTGCCGCAATCGCTTCGGCCGGCGGTCCGATGAACACGAGGCCCGCGTCGCGCACTGCACGAGCGAAATGCTCGCGTTCGGCGAGGAACCCGTACCCCGGATGGATGGCCTGCGCGCCCGTGCGTTGGGCAGCCGCGATGATCACGTCGCCGCGCAGATAGCTCTCGCTCGACGGCGGCGGCCCGAGACGCACGGCCCGATCCGCCTCGCGCACGTGCGGCGCGTGCGCGTCGGCGTCGGAGTAGACGGCCACGGAGGTGACGCCGAGCTCGCGGCATGCGCGGACGATGCGCAGCGCGATCTCGCCGCGGTTGGCGATCAGGATCGTGTCGAACACGCGGGGCCGCGGCTAACGGTTAGGCGGCCGAGCCGGTCCGGGCGGCGGCGGCGACGAGCGCATCCAGCGGTGCGCGCGCGAACTGCGTGCTGCCGACGAACGCGTAGCGGATGCGCCGCTCCGCCGCGTCGATGAGGAACGATGCCGGGTGCGCGGTGTTGAACGACGCCACGCCCAACGGATGCCACACGCCGTAGCGCTTGATCACGCTGCGGTCGGGATCGCAGAGCAGCGGGAACGGATACGTGACGGCGTACCGCGCGAGCGCGCCGGCGATCCGGTCGCACGCCTGCGCAAGCACCACCGCTACGCCGAATCGTTGGGCGTCGAAGCGCGCCATCTGATCGCGCAGCTCCCCGAGCTGCCCGCGGCAGTTGGGTCACCACATCCCGCGGTGAAATACCAACAGCGCGCCGCGACGATCTGCGAGCAGCGAGTCGAGCGTCACCGGCGCACCGGCGGCTGCGTCGCGCAGCGAGAACTCGGGCGCGCGATCGCCCAGGCGCAGCGTACTGCTTGGACGCGGCATCAGAGCGGAATGTTGCCGTGCTTCTTGGGGGGATTGCGATCGCGCTTCGTGCGCAGTGTCTCGAGCGCGTCGATCAGCCGCGGACGGGTGTCGCGCGGATCGATGATGTCGTCCACGTAGCCGCGGCCCGCGGCGATGTACGGATGTGCAAACTTGTCGCGGTATTCATCGATCTTGCGGTCCATGGCATCCTGCTGATCCTTGGCGCTCGAGATTTCCTTCCGAAACAGAATCTCCACCGCGCCTTTGGGCCCCATCACCGCGATCTCCGCGGTGGGCCACGCGACGTTGTAATCGCCGCGGATGTGCTTGGAGCTCATCACGTCGTATGCGCCGCCGTATGCCTTCCGCGTGATCACGGTGAGCTTGGGCACCGTGGCCTCACAGTACGCGAACAACAATTTTGCGCCGTGCTTGATGATACCGCCGTGCTCTTGCGCCGTGCCCGGCAGAAATCCGGGCACATCCTCGAACGTCACGAGCGGGATGTTGAACGCGTCGCAGAAGCGAATGAAGCGCGCACCCTTGAGCGACGCGGCGATGTCCAACACGCCGGCGAGCGCCGCGGGCTGGTTCGCCACCACGCCCACACTGAACCCACCCAGGTGCGCGAAACCGCAGATCAGGTTCTGCGCGTAGTCGCGCTGTACCTCGTAGAACTCGCCGTCGTCCACCACACGCGTGATGACCTCGTGCATGTCGTACGGCTTGTTCGGGTTCTCGGGCACCAGGTCCAACAGCGCATCGTCACGGCGATCGCGCGGGTCGGTGCCGGCGCCGCGCGGCGGATCATCGAGGTTGTTCGACGGCACGAACCGAAACAGATCGCGGATCGCGCCCAGGCACGCGAGCTCGGAGTCGAACGTGAAGTGCGACACGCCCGACGTGCCGGCGTGCGTATCCGCGCCGCCTAACTGCTCCATCGTGACGTCCTCGTGCGTCACCGTCTTCACCACGTTCGGCCCGGTGACGAACATGTACGACGTCCCGCGCACCATGTAGATGAAATCGGTGATGGCCGGCGAATAGACGGCGCCGCCGGCACACGGCCCCAGGATCGCGGAAATCTGCGGCACCACGCCCGAGGCCAGCGTGTTGCGCAGAAAGATGTCGGCGTAGCCGCCTAACGAAACGACGCCTTCCTGGATGCGCGCGCCGCCCGAGTCGTTGAGACCCACCACCGGCGCGCCGTTGCGCACCGCGAGATCCATGATCTTGCAGATCTTCTCCGCGTGCGCCTCGGACAAGGAGCCGCCAAATACCGTAAAATCCTGCGAGAAGACGTACACGAGTCGTCCCGCGATGCGTCCGTAGCCCGTCACGACCCCGTCACCGTACACGCGCTGGCCGTCCAACCCGAAGTCGGACGAGCGGTGCGTGACGAAGCGATCGAGCTCGACGAACGTGCCGTCGTCGAGCAGTACGTCGAGCCGCTCGCGCGCGGAGAGCTTGCCCTTCTTGTGTTGCGCGGCGAGACGATCGGCGCCGCCGCCCTGCTCAGCCTCGGCGCTCCGTCGTTCCAACAACTCGAGCTTCTCTTTCATGCTCATAGGAGCCGCAAGTTAGCGCCCGCACGAACGCGCATCCAGCCAAAGCGCGGACTCGACGACTGGGACGGGTAGCCTCGTCGACAGCGGATAGCGTCTTCGAACTTTGTCAAAAGAGTGGTGCTCCAAGAAAAGCGCCCCGCCAAGACTGTCTGGCGGGGCGTTACACCGATCGGAACCGGTCAACTCTTAGACCGCTGGATCGACTGCCTCTGAGCCGTGAGAGGTGGGCTCTTCGCTCTCCATCGGAATGACCTTGGACGGCGTCTCGGGGCGAGGCGGCTGTTCCTCCGGCACGTTCGTCACCGCGAGCACGATGCGGCGGTGAATCGGGTCGACCTCGAGAATGCGCAGATCGAGGTTCATACCCTCGTACACGACGTCGGCCGGACTGACCACGGTCTTGCCCATGTTCAGTTGGCTGATCGGCACGAAGCCCTCGATGTCGTTGCCGATGTCGACGACGACGCCCTTGTCCATGAGGCGCGCAACCTTGCCGTGCGTGTCCATGCCCACCGGATACGTCTCGCCGATGCGCAGCCACGGATCTTCGGTGGCTTGCTTGAGGCCGAGCGAGATGCGCTTGTTCTCGGCGTCGATGTTCAGGATCACGACGTCGACCGTGTCGCCCTTCTTCACGACTTCCGACGGATGCTGGACACGTTTCGTCCACGACATGTCGGAAATGTGAATGAGGCCGTCGATGCCCGGCTCGATTTCGACGAACGCGCCGAACGAGGTGAGGTTGCGCACCTTGCCCGAGATCCGCGTGCCGACCGGATACTTGTACGGCAGCACGACCCACGGATCCTGCTCCGTCTGCTTCATGCCTAACGAAATCTTCTCTTCGTTCGGATCGACCTTGAGCACCACGGCTTCGATGACTTCGCCGATCGACACGAGCTTGGACGGGTGACGCACGTTGCGCGTCCAGCTCATCTCGCTGATGTGCACCAGCCCTTCGATGCCCGGCTCGAGCTCGATGAACGCGCCGTAGTTCGTGATCGAGACGACCTTGCCGTGGACGCGCGTGCCGACGGGATACTTCTCGGCGACGTCCTTCCACGGATAGCTCTGGAGCTGCTTGAGGCCGAGCGAGATGCGCTCGCGCTCCCAATCGATGTCGAGGATCTTGACCTCGAGCTCCTGGCCGATGTGCACGAGCTCCGATGGATGCGAGATGCGGCCCCACGACATGTCGGTAATGTGGAGCAGACCGTCGACGCCGCCCAGGTCGATGAACGCACCGAAGTCGGTGATGTTCTTGACGACGCCTTTGCGGATCTGGTCCTTCTGCAGCTCCTTCATCAGCTTCTCGCGCTTGCCGGCCCGCTCGACCTCGAGGATCACGCGGCGCGAGACGACGATGTTGCGGCGGCGCTTGTTGAGCTTGATGATCTTGAACTCGTACTTCTGGCCTAACAGCTCGTCAATGTTAGGCACACGGCGCAAGGCGATCTGCGAGCCGGGGAGGAACGCGTCGACGCCCATGAGGTCGACGACGACGCCGCCCTTGATCTTCTTGACCAGCGTGCCTTCCACGGGCTGATCGTTCTCGTACGCCTGGCGGATGCGCTCCCACACGCGCATGAAGTCCGCTTTCTTCTTGGAGAGAACGACGGAGCCTTCCTGGTCCTCGAGGTGCTCGAGGAGCACTTCGACTTCGTCGCCGGGCTTGAGGTCAGGATGGTCCTTGAACTCCTCGAGCGGCACGGCGCCTTCGGATTTGAATCCGATGTCGAGGATGACCATGTTGTCCCGGATTTCCAGGACCTTGCTCTTGACGATCTCGCCCTCGTCGATGGACGCAAGCGTCCCGGCGTAGAGCTCGATCATGCGCGCTTCTTCTTCCGGAGAGTACTCGTCCTCGTCCCAGCGGTTGTCACCGTGGGCGAGCAGGCGGAGCGCTCCGCGGTCGTGATCGCGGCGAACTTCGGCGGTGTCCTTCGTGTCTTCGGTTTCGAGTTGGGGCATACGGGACTGATCTCCCAATCGCGGATCGTGTCGCTCGCCGCGCCGAGGTTTAAGTGGACTATAAATAACCCGATGGCAAGCGCACCGGGCAGGAACCGTCAAACATAGTCCTTGAGGAATCGAGAGGCAAGTCGCGCCGTTGCTCTAACTTATGAAGCCGGACACTAAAGTCGGGCGCAGCCGGCCAGGACCGGACTGATTTCAAATAAGCCGGAAGCGCTCCCCAAAAAGTTCGGTTTGTCCGGCTTTGTCCGGGTCTGTCCGCTATCAACTCGTGGAAGTTCGAGTGGCCACGGAGGCGGGCGCGCGTGACCTGTTTGGCACCTAGGTTATCGCGAGTCCGCCTACGCAGGGGTGAAAGTCCTACGACTGTGGTAGCGGACGAAACCGGACACAAACGGACGAAACAGGGATTATTGGTTTTTTCGACAGATACGCGTGTACGGTCCGCGTTTTCGTCCCGCCGTGCCCCGTCTTTCACCGCAGCACTTTCACGAGTGCGACGATGCGCTCGACCTGCTCCTCCTGAGTCAGGTATGTCGTGTCGATGAGCACCGCATCCTTCGACTGCACGGTTTGCGTGGAGTCGCGGGCATCGCGCTGCACCAGTCGCTCGGTTTCTTCCGCAATGGCCTGATCCCCGGGTGCGCGGCCGAGTCGCTGGATGAGACGACGGCGCGCGCGCTCCCAGGGATCGGCGATGAGGAAGATCTTGAGGTGCGCATCGGGGAATACCACGGTGCCGATGTCGCGCCCGTCGACCACCACGCTGCGGCCCGTGGCCAGTGTGCGAACTTGTCCATTCACCCAGTCGCGGACGCCGGGCATCTGCGCCACGCGCGAGACGTGCTGCGTGACCAAGCCGCCGCGCATCTCCTGCTCGAGCTCGACACCATCGACGAGCAGCACGAATGATCGTCGCTCATCGCGCGCCGAGACCCGTTGGGCGGCGCTGAGCACATCGGCTTCGTCCCATGGTTGGGCACCGCACGCCCGCAGGACGGCGGCCGTCGCCGCGCGGTACAAGGCGCCCGAGTCGATGTGGTAGAAGCCTAACCGTTCCGCAACCCAGCGTGCCGTAGAAGATTTGCCCGCCGCTGCCGGACCATCGATGGCGACGATGATCGGCGTGGCGGGATCACGGATGCGCGGGACGTACGGCGGCGTGGGCTGGTTCATCGATCGGAGATATGCGCGACGGTTCCAGTCACGAGACGATTGCGCCGGCGATGTCGTCCCAGAAGCCCGGATACGAGACGGACACGCAGGCGGTGTCGTCGATGTCGATTTCGCTGTTAGGCAGCGCGCGCAGCACGCCGAACGCCATCGCGATGCGGTGGTCGCCGTGCGTCTGGACGCGGCCGCGTAGCGGGCGAGCAGAGCCTTCGATGCACATCCCGTCTGGCAGCGCGTCGGCGTTCACGCCCACGGCGCGAAGATTCGCGACGACGGTGGCGATGCGGTCGCTCTCCTTCACGCGCAGTTCTTCGGCGCCGCGAATCGTTGTGGTGCCGGTGGCGCGCGAGGCGAGGCATGCCACGAGCGGCAGCTCGTCGATCATCGATGGCACATCGTCGCGGCCGAGTTCAATGGCGGTGAGCGACGACGGGCGAGCGATGACGGTGCCCACCGGTTCCCCGCCCTGCGACTCGCCTTCGTCGAGCGCGAGGTTGGCTCCCATGCGCGCGAGCGCCGCGTAGAAGCCGGTGCGCGTGGGATTGAGGCACACGTCCGGCAGCGTGAGCTCTCCCTGCGTCGCGAGCACGGCGAGCGCGGCGAGAAACGCCGCCGAGCTCGGGTCTGCCGGGACACGCATGCGGAGCGGCGCCAAATGGTCAGCCGGCACCAGCCTGACGGTGGCGCCGAGCACGTCGACGGTCGCGCCTAACGCAGTGAGCATCCGCTCGGTGTGGTCGCGCGACCGTGCGGGCTCGTGGACCGTCACCTCGACGCCCGCGGCGAGTCCGGCGAGGAGAATCGCGCTCTTGACCTGTGCGCTCGCGGCTTCGGAGCGCCACGTGATGCCGTGGAGGTGTCCGCCGCTCACGGTCATCGGCAAGCCATCGGCGGGCGCAACGTCGACGGTTGCGCCCATCGCGCGCAGCGGTTTCGCGATGCGGCGCATGGGCCGGCGGCTCAAGCTCGCGTCGCCGACGAAGCGGCTCGTGAACGGCAGCGCCGCCGCGACGCCCGCGACGAGTCGCGTGGTGGTGCCGCTGTTGCCGCAGTCGAGGTCGCCGGTGGGCGCGGTGAGGGCACGCGGGCCGCGACCGGCGATCGTGATGTCGTTCGACAGCGGCGGCATGGGGACGCCGAGCTCGCCTAACACACTGGCGGTGCGGTGAACATCTGCCGACGGCAGGATGTCGCGGATGCGCGAGGCGCCCTCCGCGAGGGCGGCAAAGATGAGCGCGCGGTGGGAAATCGATTTGTCGCCCGGAACCCTGATCGTGCCGCCGACCTTCATGCGCGGCGTTCTCCGCCGTTGCCGCCGGCCGCCTCGCGGCGCCAGTTCATCGCGCGCTCCCACATCGCGGCCAGGCGTTGGTCATCGTGCGCGTCGAGCGCGACGCGCACTTGGGCGATGGTGGCCTCGAGCTGACCGAGGGCCTTGCGCAGCTCGTCGGGTGCGCCGCGCAGCAGCATCGGCCACGCGCCTAACGGAGTGGCGGCGAGTCGCGTGGTGTCGCGGGCGCCCGAGCCCGTCGCGGCGGGGACGACGTCGGCGGCGGCCATCGTGTGCGCGAGGGCGAGCGCCGTGAGCTGCGGCAGGTGGCTCACCCACGCCATGAGCCGGTCGTGATCCGAGGCGGTGCGATAATCGAGACGGTGCGCGCCCGCGGTGCGCCAGAGCCAGTCGGCCGCACGCCGGCCGCGCGCGTCGAGGCGGTCCTCGATGCACACCGTGGCGCCCACGAACATGTTGGCCCGCGACGCCCCGAAGCCGTGGTCGTGCGATCCGGCCAGCGGGTGGGTGCCCACCACTCGGCTCCACAGCGAATCGTCCATGCCTAACGCTTCACGCTGCTGCAATCCGCCCACGTGAAAGATCCGCGCGGGTGGCCGCGCCGCCTCGACCACCGCACGCGCGACCTCGGCGATGCGGGCGAACGGCACCGCCAGCACCACCGACGTGGCACCGTCACACAGCGCGGCGAGCGGCGACGCACCACTCGCCACCGCGATGCCCGCGGCGGCCGCGAGCTCGCGATCGCTGGTCGACGTGCTCCACCCGCGCACCTCGACGCCCTGCGCGACGAGCGCCCGCGCGAGCGAGCCGCCAATGCAGCCGAGTCCGACGATCGCGACGGGGCGTCGCGCGGGAGTAAACGATGTCATCGGAGCCACTGCTCGAGCGCGGTGGATGCGTTGGTGCCGGCATCGCGGTATTTCACGATCACCGGCGCGTGCACCGAGAGGCCCTTAGCGCGCGCCCAGTCGCCCGCCAGCGGCCGCGTGCCCGGCACGACGACGGCGCCGGCTGGAATCTCCAGCGGTGCGTCTCCGTTAGACCGATACGTGGTCTCTCGCACGACGTCGTACACCGGGACGCCGCGCGTGAGAATCACGCCGGCCGCGAGCACCGCGCCCTCGCGCACCACCGTGCCTTCGTACACACCGGAGTTGCCGCCCACGAACACGTCGTCCTCGATGACGACCGGCGCGGCGTTCACCGGCTCGAGCACACCGCCGATCTGGGCCGCGGCGCTCACATGGACGCGCGCGCCGATCTGCGCACACGACCCGACCAGCGCGTGCGAGTCGATCATGGTGTTCGGCCCGACCCAGGCGCCCACGTTGACGTACATCGGCGGCATGCACACCACGCCCTTGGACAGAAATGCGCCCCGCCTAACCGTGGACCCGCCCGGCACAATGCGCACGCCCTGCGACTGTTGGATGGCCTGCGCCGGGAACAGGTGCTTGTCGAAAAAACGAAACGATGACTTGCCGCCCAACGACATGTCGCTGATGTGCCCGATGCGGAAGCCGAGCAGGATGCCCTGCTTCACCCACGGCACGGCGCGCCACTGTCCGTGCGCATCGCGCTCGGCGGCCCGCACCTCGCCGCGCTCGAGCGCGCCGAGCAGCGCGGTGACGGTGTGCTCCACGTCGTCCCGCGGCATCTCGGCGGCCGGTGTGTCCATGAACTCGCCGATCCGGCGTTGCACCACGGCCAGATCGAGGAACGGCATCGCGTAGCTCACGCGAGCGCGCCCGCGGCCACGAGTGCGGTGCGCACGTCGCCCGCCAGCTCCTCACGGAGCGGGACTAACGGAAGCCGGAGCACGTTGGAGGCGCGGCCGAGCATCGCCAGCGCCGCTTTCACCGGGATGGGATTCGACTCGATGAAGGCGGCGCGCATCCACGGTGTTAGGCGTTGGTGCAGCGCGCGTGCAGCGGCGAAGTCGCCTGCGCGGCAGCAGTCGACCAGGCGCGACATGGGGCCCGGTGTCGCGTTGGACACCACGGAAATGATCCCGTCTCCGCCGGCCGCCATCACCGCGAGCGTGAGGGAGTCGTCGCCCGACAGCACCGAGAATCGCTCGGGGCGGTCTCGGATGATGTCCATGATCTGACCGAGATTGCCCGACGCCTCCTTCACGGCGATGATCGACGGAATCTCGGCCAGCGTGAGCGTCGTGCGCGCATCGATGTTGCTGCCGGTGCGGCCTGGCACGTTGTACACGATCACCGGCAGGTCCACTGCATCGGTGATCGCGCGGAAGTGGGCGATGATGCCGCGCTGCGGCGGCTTGTTGTACATCGGGCTCACGTGCAGGAGATGCGTGGCGCCGGCGGCGCACATTTCGTTGGAGAGCGCGATCGCTTTCCGCGTGTCGTTAGACCCCGCGCCGGCGACGACGGGCACGCGGCCGTGCGTTTCGTCGACCACGATCT
>DATJET010000155.1:0-4834 GCA_035496295.1 Gemmatimonadaceae bacterium | reverse complement strand
GCCGCGTCGATCTCGGGATCGACATCGAGCACGTGGTGCAGTTCGGCGTCTCGCCGGCGCGCAGCGGGTACGACAGCACTCGCACCATGGCGCTGTACGACCGTGTCGAGCAAACGCTCGCGGCGCTTCCCGGCGTGCGAGGCGTTACGTCGTCCACCGTTCCGCTGCTCGGAGGCAACAACCGGAGCCGGTACGTGTCGGTCGAAGGATTCAGGAAAGTGGCCGACACCGACGACATCTCGCGCTACAGCAACGTGGGGTCGAACTACTTCCACGTGCTCGGCGTGCCGCTCCTCGCGGGGCGCGACTTCACCGCGGCGGACAAGGCGGGCGCCACGAGAGTGGCCATCGTGAACGAGGCGTTCGCGAAGAAGTTCAATCTCGGCCGCAATGCGGTGGGCAAGCATATGTCCGTGTATAATGATTCTTTAAACATCGAGATCGTGGGGTTGGCCAAAAATTCGAAATATTCGCAGGTGAAGGACAATATTCCGCCCGTCTACTTCCTTCCGTTGGCGCAGTCGGAGCTTCAGGGCGAAAACACGTTCTACGTGCGAACGGGCTTGCCGACGGACCAGAGCATTCGCGCCATCCGAGCGGCGATGCAGACGATCGACCCGAATTTGCCGCTCGCCTCGCTCGAACCGCTGCCGCAGCAGGTACGCGAGAACGTCTATCTCGACCGCATGATCAGCACGTTGACGGTGGCGTTCGCGCTGCTGGCGACGCTGCTGGCGGCGATCGGCCTGTATGGCGTCCTGGCGTACTCGGTCGCGCAGCGCACGCGTGAGATCGGCGTGCGCATGGCACTGGGCGCGAACGCGGGTTCCGTGCGCGGGCTCGTGTTGCGCCAGGTGGGCGTGATGACATTCATTGGCGGGGCCATCGGGATCGCCGCCGCGCTGGGGCTGGGCCGGGCCGCCCGGTCGCTCCTGTACGAGCTCCAGGGATACGATCCGGTCGTAATCGCAGGGGCCGCGGCCGTGCTGGCGATGGTCGCATTCGCGGCGGGCTTCCTCCCGGCGCTCAGAGCCTCGCGGCTCGATCCGATGCAGGCACTGAGATACGAGTAGCCGGAAGGCGGCGTCATGCGTGATTCCTGCAGCAGTCCAGCCTCCGTTGCGGTCACCATTGTGCACCGCGAAAAACGGCCTGCCGCGCTCGGCAGACCGTCGATTAAGCCGCCACTTCCAGAGTTAAAGAGCGGGCGACCGGACTCGAACCGGCGACGTCCAGCTTGGGAAGCTGGCATTCTACCAACTGAATTACGCCCGCGTATTGTCCTGCTCCGCAGCAACGTAGCTCCCGCCTGATTTCCTCTCAAGCCCGAAAGCGACCGCCTGCAACGTCATCAGTCTTGTTCGCGGCCACTGCAATCTGGCGAACCTTACGAGAAGATTACAACACCGCGCGCCCGAAACGCGTAGCAACCTCGTACGCCCCGAACCGTTTTCGCCCCGATCGATGCTCGGCATCACACGCTTCACCTCTCTGACAGAGGATTTCGCTGCATGCATAAGTTCGTCGCCGCCCTCATCGCGCTCGCGACGCCAGTCGTCTTGCACGCTCAGACATCTGTCCACGGAACCGTTGTCGACCATCAAACCGGATCACCGATCGCTGGCGCCATTATCACTGCTCCCGATTCCACCATCCGTACGACGACGGACGCGTCCGGCGCGTTCAGACTCTCATCGGGCGGCGGCGTCGATCACATCACCGTTTCGGCGATCGGCTACGTGACGAAGGATGTCCCCGTCACGAATTCTTCGGTCGCGATTCACATCCGGTTGTCGTCCGCACCCGTGAAGCTCGCGGGCGTACAGGTAGTAGCGAACAGTCCTTCGCCGTCGACAGCCCAGCTCACCCAGCACGACCTGGATCGATCGAGCGGCTTGAGCTTGCAAAGCGCGATCAACACCGTGCCCGGCGTGTTCATGCAGACGCGCACGCCGTGGGGCGGCGCGCGCATCACACTTCGCGGCTACTACCCGAGCACCAGCGGCAACAGTCCCAACTCCAACGGACTCGGCTACCAGGTTTTCCTGAACGACATTCCGATCACCGACGCGACGGGCACCTCGGTGCTCGACGACATCGACTATTCGACGTTAGGCAGCGTCGAGGTGATCAAGGGGCCGGCATCGAGCCTCTACTACAGCTATATCGGCGGCACTGTGCTGCTCGAGACCGCCCGGCCGACGCCTAACGAGACGAGCGTTGGTGAGCAGGTGGTGAGCGGCAGCGACGGGCTCGTGCGCACCAACACGTCGTTCGAGACGGCCAACGACAACGGCGACCTGTCGCTCAACTACGGCCATCAGACGTACGACTCGTTCCGCCCGCACAGCGGATCCATCAAGGACTACTTTCGCGCTGCCGGCGACATGGTGGTGAGCAGCACGCAGACGTTGTCGGCGTACTTCTCCTACAATCGGTCGTTCGAGGAGCTCGCCGGTGAGATCGACAGCACGCCGTTCTACGGCCGGGTGCCCGAGAGCAACGCCGCCTACCTTGCGAACAACTCGCACATCCGCGTCACCAGCTTCATTGCCGGCCTAACGGACCAGTACCGGCTGGGCGACCACTTCACCAACCAGACCACCGTGTTCGGCGTCGGCCGCAATTCCGGCCAGCCGTTCGCGCACGGCTTCACCGACGTCAACCAGTTCAACTTCGGCGCGCGCACGCAGTTCGGGTTCACCGGACAGCTCGGCGCGAGCACCGGTGTCGGCGGCACGCTCGGCGCGTCGGTCCAGCAGTCGAACCTCACGTCTAACGGAGTATTCATCATTCCGGCACCGCCCTTCCCCGAGCGGCCGACGGATCAGGAGAACAGCGCCACCGCGTCGTCGATCTTCACCGAATGGAGCTTCGCCCTGCCGCAGGCCGTGACGATCACGGCGGGCGCGAGCCTCAACAAGAACCAGTTCAGCATCCGCAACATGCTCGACGCGGGCACGTTGTTCGATACGACGCAGGTGCAGTCGCGGTCGTTCGACTGGGACTTCGACCCGCGCATCACGCTGAGCAAGGAGATCCACGGCAACGCGCTCGTATATGCGAGCGTGAGCGGCGGCTACACGCCGCCCCTCCTGAGCAACAGCGTGGCCAGCGACGGCACGGTTGACTTGGGCCTCAAGCCCGAGCACGCGGTGCAGTACGAGGTCGGCACACAGGGCAATTTCTTCGACCAGCGCCTAACGGGACAGCTCTCGCTGTTCGACATCGAGAATACCGACAAGCTCGTGACCGAAACGGCGAACGCGGTGACGTTCACGACCAACGCCGGCACGCAGCGCAACCGCGGCGTCGAGCTGTCGCTCAGCTACCTCGCCGTGAGCGACACGTCGCGCCCGATTTCGAGCGTGCGGCCATGGGCATCGTACGCGTTCACCGACGCCACGTTCAGCGACTTCAAGAGCGACAACAACAACAACGCGCAGACGGTCGATTTCTCGGGCAACAACGTGCCGCGTGTACCGCGCCACATGGTGAACGCGGGCGTCGACCTTGCCAGCAACAGCGGCGTCTACGTCGACGGCACGTACCAGTACGTGTCGAAGGTCCCGGTCACGTTCGACAACTCGACGTGGGTCCGCTCGTACGACCTGCTCGGCCTCAAGGTTGGCTACAAGAAAAACGTGAGCCGGAATTGGCTGCTCGATCTCTCCGCCGGTGGTGACAACCTCGCCGGGAGCACGTACTATAGCTTCCTCTTCGTGGGCCCCAACTTCACCTCGCTCGCGCAATCGCAGGACGGGGGACGCGGAGACGGGTACATCATTCCGGCGCCGTACAAGGCGCAATTCTACGGCAACATTAGCCTGCGATACGTGTTCTGATCGACCGGCTGCGCGCACGCAAGGAATGGAAATTCTTCGGCGTACTTCCGAAGGCGGATAGCCCGCTCGCAGCGGCGTGGTGGGCGGCGGTGGTATTGCGCGGCGCGCTGCCGGCAGTGTTTGCGATTGCAATGGGTGTGTTGGTAGGGGCCGTCCAGCAGGGGCGGCCCCTCGTCGTTCCCCTCGCCTTCGCCGGCACCGTGTTCATCGTGCTGCAGGTGCTGGTGCCTGTGCATCAGGCCGTGAGCGCGAACCTGGGCGACCGCACGGCGGCCTGGCTGTACGACCGCCTAACGGAAGCGTGCCTGCGGCCGCCGGGGATGGGACACCTCGAGAACCCGGCCCTCGCGAGCGATCTCGTCGTCGCGCGCGACTTCGATCTCGGCATCACCGGCCCGCCGCTCTACATCGACATGGACTTCATCGCCGGCGGCCTCGTCGAGATGATCGGCGGGTTCGCGTGCGCGCTGGTGCTGTTCGGCTACACATGGTGGGCGCCGATCGTCCTCGCCGGCGCGTGGGTGTTCACGCACTGGTTCCTGCGTGAGAGCGGCGTCTGGTTCGACCGGAACACCGAGACCGTGCGCGCCGCCCGACGGGACGCCGAATATGCGTACCGGCTCGCCGTGGATCCGGCACCCGCCAAGGAGCTGCGGCTCTTCGGACTTGCCGACTGGACGCTCGAGCGCTTCACCTCGCGCCGCACGCTCCTGCATCGCCTGCAGTACGAGGCCACTCGCCTGCGCGAGAAGCCGCTCGCGTGGAGCACTCTCATCGTCATCGCCGCGAACTTGTTCGTGTTCGCGATGCTCGCACGCGACGCGACGGCAGGGCGGCTTTCGTTAGGCGCGCTCGTGGTGTTCGCGCAATCGGCCATCGGCGTGTCGATGATCGCGTTCGGGGGACTCAACTGGTCCCTCGACAGCGCGTCGGCTCCGGTGGCCGCCGTCCTCCGGCTCGAGCCGGCCATGGCGTCCGCCGGCGCGTTG
>DATJET010000154.1:0-59679 GCA_035496295.1 Gemmatimonadaceae bacterium | reverse complement strand
GAGCGCGGCTTCGGCCACACGTTAGGCAACGCCATGCGGCGCATGCTGCTGTCGTCGCTGCGCGGCTCGGCCGTCTGGGCGTTCCGCATCGACGGCGTCGTGCACGAGCACCAAACGATCTCGGGCGTCGTCGAAGACGTGCACCAGATCATCGGCAACCTGAAGACGCTCACGCTCTCGCTCGCCGACGATGTGGACACCGCCGTGCTTCGCATTCGCAAGAACGAGGCGGGCCCGGTCACGTCGGCCGACATCGAAAGCTCCGGCGTCGTTCGCGTGATCGACGATCACCACCACCTGTTCACGCTGCAGGATGACCGAGAGCTCAACGTCGAGCT
This sequence comes from Gemmatimonadaceae bacterium, assembly GCA_035496295.1. Lineage (GTDB taxonomy): Bacteria > Gemmatimonadota > Gemmatimonadetes > Gemmatimonadales > Gemmatimonadaceae > JADGGM01. The sequence goes on along the minus strand of DATJET010000154.1, from coordinate 59,341 downwards.
GTACATCGACAAAGGACGCGGCTACGTCGAGGCCGATTCGCATCCCGTGGATCGCGGGCTGCCGGTCGATCTCGTCCGCATCGACTCGATCTACAATCCCGTTCGGCGCGCGAACTTCTCGGTGGCCGAGACGCGCGTCGGTCAGCGCACCGACTACGACCGGCTCACGCTGACGGTCGAGACCAACGGCACGATCACGCCCGAAGAAGCGGTGAGCTACGCCGCCGCGCTCGCGCAGACGCACTTCCAGTTCTTCGCCAACTTCGGGTCGCACGCGCAGGGCGCGGTGCCGGTTACCGGCGATCCTTCCGCCGATTCCCAGCGGCTCGTGCAGTTGTTCCACACGCCCATCGATGAGCTCGAGCTCTCGGTGCGCTCCGTGAACTCGCTCAAGAACTCGGACATCCGCACGTTAGGCGACCTGGTTCGGCAAACCGAGTCGCAGATGCTGCAGGTCAAGAACTTCGGCAAGAAGTCGCTCCAGGAGATCGCCGATCTGCTCGAGCGCCAGGGATTGAATTTCGGGATGCGGTACGAGGAGACGACCGACGGCGTGCGGATCACCGATTGGGGGACCGCACCCAGCCGCGCTGCCGCCGCCGCGCCCGACGACGAGGAGTAAGCACTCATGCGTCACCGGAAAGCGGGACGGCAGCTGCGCCGCACGAGCGAGCAGAAGCTGGCCCTCATGCGCAACCTCGCGTCGTCGCTCATCGAGCACGGCGCGATCGAAACCACGGAAGCCAAGGCCAAGGAGCTGCGGCCGTTCGTCGAACGCCTCATCACCAAGGCAAAATCCGGAACGCTGCACGACCGCCGGTTGGCGGTGCGGCACATCCACAAGCGCGAGACGGCCGACAAGCTGTTCCAGGAAGTGGGCCCAAAGTTCAAATCCCGCGCGGGCGGCTACACCCGGATCCTCAAGACGGGACACCGCAAAGGCGATGGCGCCGACATGGCGCGCATCGAGCTCATCGAGGGTTGATCATGACGAAGAGAGGATGCTACGTGTGCGGCCGCGGGGTTGCGTTCGGCAACAACGTCTCGCACGCCAACAACAAGGTGCGCCGCGTCTGGAAGCCGAACCTCCAGGTCGCGCGCATCCTCGTGGACGGCAAGCCCACGAAGATTCGCGTCTGTACGCGGTGCCTCAACGCAGGCAAAATTCAACGTGCTCCCCGGGGTCAAGTCGCGTGATCTCCGCTCGAGTTGCACGGGACGATGTTCGGAGGGAGCTTCTCGTGAGGCTCCCTTTTTTTCTGCGCCGCTTCTCCAGCGTCGGGGGCGATCGGTCGCAACCAACCCGCTCACGTGCGGAGCAGAGCCGCTGCCATGATGCGCACCTCCGACTAACCCGGCACGCATGCCCACCGCGCTGATCACCGGAATCACGGGCCAGGATGGCTCCTACCTCGCCGAACATCTGCTGGCCAAGGGCTACCGCGTGGTCGGTGTCGTTAGGCGGAGCTCCACCACGCCGTACGAACGCATCGCCCACCTGGTCGACAAGGTCGAGCTCCTGTCGGCCGATCTGCTCGATCAGCACTCGTTGGTCGACGCCATGGCGGCGTGCGCCCCCGACGAGGTGTACAACCTGGCCGCGCAGAGTTTCGTGCAGACGTCGTGGAACCAACCGGTCCTCACCGGCGAGTTTACCGGGTTAGGCGTGACGCGCGCGCTCGAGGCGGTAAGGAAGGCAGCGCCGCGCGCGCGGTTCTATCAGGCCAGCTCGAGCGAGATGTTCGGCAAGGTGGTCGAATCGCCGCAAAGCGAGCAGACGTCGTTCTACCCGCGCAGCCCATACGGCGTGGCCAAGGTGTACGGACACTGGATCACCGTGAACTATCGCGAGAGCTACGATCTGTTCGCGGTGTCGGGTATCCTGTTCAACCACGAGAGTCCGCGACGCGGCCTCGAGTTCGTGACGCGCAAGGTGACCGACGCCGTCGCGCGCATCAAGCTCGGCCTCGGGCGCGAGGTGCGCCTCGGCAACCTGGATGCGCGGCGCGATTGGGGATTTGCCGGCGACTACGTGGACGCGATGTGGCGCATGCTCCAGCAAGAGCAGGCCGAGGACTACGTGATCGGCACCGGCCGCACGCACTCGGTGCGGCAGCTGTGCGAGGTCGCCTTCGGCTCGGTTGGACTGGACTATCGTGAATTCGTGAAGCAGGACGAGCGCTTCTTCCGGCCCGCCGAAGTCGATTTGCTCGTGGCCGATCCGACGAAGGCGAGCACACAGTTAGGCTGGCGGCCGCAGGTGTCATTCGAGGACCTGATCGCGATGATGGTCGAGGCAGACCTGGCGCGTCACCGCGGCGCGCGCTGACGTGCGTGCGCTGGTGACCGGCGCAGCCGGTTTCGTTGGGCAGTGGCTCTGCGCGGCGTTGGTGTCCCGCGGATGGACGGTGTTCGGGACGCGATTGGCCGGCGACATGCCGGCCGGCCGCCTCGCACCAGCCGAGCGCGATGCGGTGCATTGGCTCGACTGCGACGTCACGCACGCCGCCGCGCTTCACACCGCACTCGAGGCGAGCACGCCGGACGCGGTGTTCCATCTGGCCGGGATTGCCTTCGTGCCCGCGGCAACCGCCGATCCTGCCGGCACGCTCGAGGTGAACGTCGTGGCGGCGGCGCGGTTGTTAGCCGACATCGGGGCTCGTCGTCGCGCCGGTACGCTCGACCCGGTGGTGCTCGTGGTGGGAAGCGGAGAGCAATACGGACGCCACGATGACGGCGAGCAACCGCTTCCGGAATCCGCCGAGCAGCGTCCGCTCAATCCGTATGCAGCCTCGAAGGCCGCGCAAGAAGTCGTGGCCTTGGCGGCGCACAGGTCGACGGGCGTGCGCGTGATCGTGACACGGTCGTTCAACCACAGCGGAGTGGGGCAGTCGGACCGGTTTTTGATCCCGGCTCTCGTGCGCCGCGTCCGCGAGCTGCGTGGCTCTGCCCATCCAGCCGTTCTGGCCATGGGCAACACATCCACCGTTCGCGATTTTTTGCACGTGGGCGACGTGGTCGACGCGTACATTGCGCTCGCGGAACGCGGCGCACCGGGCGAAGCTTACAACGTTGCCAGCGGGACGGGCGTGGCCGTGGATGCGGTCGCCCGCCGCGTGCTTGCTCTCATGGATGTCGACGCGAACTTGGAAGTTGATCCCGCGCTCGTACGTCCGGTCGAAGTGCCGATGCTGGTGGGCGACGCGCGAAAGGTGCGCGCGGCCACCGGTTGGGCGCCTCGGTTTTCTCTCGACACTATCATCGAAGACGTGATTCGTGCCGCGCCGCTCTGATCTCCACCGCATTCTGCTGATCGGCTCGGGGCCGATCATCATCGGGCAAGCCGCCGAGTTCGACTACTCGGGGACGCAAGCGGCGAAGGCGCTGCGCGAGGATGGGTACGAGGTCATCCTCGTGAACTCGAATCCGGCGACGATCATGACGGATCCGGAGATCGCCGACCGAACGTACATCGAGCCGGTCACGCCGGACATCGTCGAGCAGGTAATCGAGCGCGAGCGGCCGGATGCGCTGTTGCCGACAATGGGTGGGCAGACGGCGCTCAACGTGGCAATGGCGCTCTCGGAGCGCGGTGTGCTCGACCGGTACAACGTGGAGCTGATCGGCGCCGACGCGCGCGCGATTCAGTTGGCCGAGGATCGCGAGTTGTTCGCGAATGCGATGCGGCGCATCGGGCTGAGCGTCGCCCGCGGCGGAATCGCGCGCACGTGGGATGAAGCCGAGGCGCTCATTCCCGTGGTCGACTTTCCCGCGATCATCCGTCCGTCGTTCACGTTAGGCGGAACCGGCGGCGGCGTGGCGTTCAACCGCGACGAGTACGAGGAGATCGTCCGGCGCGGGCTCGATCTTTCGCCCGTTAGGCAGGTGCTCGTCGAGCGCAGCGTCCTCGGGTGGAAGGAGTTCGAGCTCGAGGTGATGCGCGACCACGCCGACAACGTCGTGATCGTGTGCTCGATCGAGAATCTCGATCCGATGGGTGTGCACACGGGCGACTCGATCACGGTCGCCCCGGCGATGACGCTCACCGATCGCGAGTACCAGACCATGCGCGACGCGGCGGTGGCGGTGATCCGCGAGATCGGCGTGGCCGCGGGCGGGTGCAACATCCAGTTCGCGGTGAATCCCGCCGACGGTGAAATGCTCGTGATCGAGATGAACCCGCGCGTGTCGCGGTCGTCGGCGTTGGCGTCCAAGGCCACGGGCTTTCCGATCGCACGCATCGGTACCAAGCTCGCCGTGGGCTACCGGTTGGACGAGATCACCAACGACATCACGAAGACGACGCCGGCGTCGTTCGAGCCGGTGCTCGATTACGTCGTCGTGAAATGTCCGCGCTTCGCATTCGAGAAGTTCGCGGCGGCCGATCCGCGTCTCACGACGCAGATGAAATCCGTGGGCGAGTCCATGGCGATCGGGCGCACGTTCAAGGAAGCGCTGCAAAAGGGCCTGCGCGCGCTCGAGACGGGCCGCGCCGGCTGGGTGACGGGCGCGACGCTGCAGGATGACAGGCTGCCGGACGACTCGCTGGACGCTCTGCTCGGTGCGCTCCGCCAACCGACGCCGGAGCGGATTTTCCAGGTGAAGCGCGCGCTCGCCGCCGGCCTAACGGTAGCCGAAGTGTCGGAGCACACGCGCATCGACCCGTGGTTCCTGAGCCAGATGCTGGAGCTCATCGAGGCCGAGCGCGAATACGCCGCGCTGCCCGCGGTCGATGCGCACGCCTTGCGGCGCATGAAGCGGCTCGGATTCTCGGACCGCCAGCTCGCGGCGCTGCGCGGCGAAACCGAGCACGCGGTGCGCGCCCAACGGTGGGCGGCGGGCGTGCGACCCGTCTACAAAATGGTGGACACGTGCGCAGGCGAATTTCCCTCGGCCACGCCGTACCTGTACTCGAGCTACGACGAGGAGAGCGAGGCGCCGCCCACCGGGCGGCGGTCGGTCGTGATCCTGGGCAGCGGGCCTAACCGGATCGGCCAGGGCGTCGAGTTCGACTATTGCTGCGTGCGCGCTGTGATGGCGCTCCGCGAGCGCGGGTTCGAGACGATCATGATCAACTCGAATCCCGAGACGGTGTCCACCGATTTCGACACGTCGGACAAGCTGTACTTCGAGCCGCTCACGTTCGAAGACGTGCTGGAGATCGTGGACCGCGAGCATCCCGTCGGCGTGATCGTCCAGTTAGGTGGACAGACGCCGCTCAAGCTCACGCGCGCGCTCGAGGCGGCGGGCGTCACCATTCTCGGGACGTCGCCGGATGCGATCGACATTGCCGAAGACCGGCGGCGCTTCGAGGCGATCGCGCGTGAAACCGGCGTCAATCAGCCGCCGAGCGGCACCGCCACGAGCATCGACGAGGCCGTGGACATTGCCTCGCAGGTCGGCTACCCGGTGCTCGTGCGCCCGTCCTACGTGTTAGGCGGACGCGCCATGCAGATCGTGTACGACGACGCGTCGCTGCGCGAGTACTTCGATCGCGCGGCGCGCGCGTCGGAAGACCGCCCCGTGCTCATCGACCGCTTTCTCGAGGACGCTTACGAGGTGGACGTCGATGCGATCGCCGATGGCGAGCGGGTGGTCGTGGGCGGCGTGATGCAGCACATCGAGGATGCCGGCATTCACTCGGGCGACTCGGCCAGCGTGCTGCCGCCGTACATCATCAGTGAGTCGGACCTGGCAACGATGCGCGAGCATACCGCCGCGTTGGCGAAGGCGCTCGGCGTCGTGGGCTTGATCAACGTGCAGTTCGCGATCAAGGATCGCACGGTCTACGTGCTCGAGGTCAATCCGCGCGCGAGCCGCACGATCCCGTTCGTGTCGAAGGCGATCGGCGTACCGCTCGCGTCGTTGGCCGCGCGCGTGATGCTCGGCGAATCGCTGGCGTCACTCGGGTTCACCGAGGAGATCGTTCCGCCGTACGTGTCCGTCAAAGAAGCGGTCTTCCCGTTCAGCAAATTCCGCGAGTCGGATCCGGTCCTCGGGCCGGAGATGCGCTCGACCGGCGAGGTGATGGGCATCTCCGATTCGTTCGGCAGTGCATTTGCCAAGGCGCAGCTCGCCGCGGACAACGGCCTGCCGCTCGAGGGCGCGGTGCTGATCACGGTGAATAACTCGGACAAATCGAACGTGATTCCGATGGCCCGCCGGTTCCAGGAGATGGGGTTCCGCCTCCTCGCTACCACCGGGACCGCGAAGTTCCTTCGCTCGCGCGGCATTCCGGCCGAGCGGGTGTTCAAGGTGCACGAGGGACGGCCGCACGGGATCGACCTGATTGTGAATCGCCAGGTGCAGCTGCTCATCAACACGCCGCTCGGCAAGCACTCGCAGCGCGACGACTATTCGATGCGTCAGGCCGCCGTGGCCCATCGCGTCCCGTATACGACGACGCTGTCGGCGGCCTCCGCTGCGTGCGATGCGATTCTCTCGTTGCGGTTCCGTCCACCGCGCGTCCGCTCCCTGCAGGAATGGCACGAGCTCGTGCGAGCCGACGCCGTGACGGGCGATTGACGCCGCGCGCGGGGGTCCACACGTTGTTAGACGTGGTCCGACGAGGCGGCGGCCCGCCTCCCGCACGTCCAGGCTGTGTTGTGACGCCTGCCAGCTCCGCTTCTCGAACCTCCTGTTGAACCGACATGCCAGTTCCTTTGCTCGATCTCCGGGCGCAGCACGCGCAGATCAAGGACGAAGTGGTGCGCGCCATGATGCAGGTTGTCGACGACCAGCTGTTCATCCTCGGCCAGCCGGTGGAGCGCCTCGAGCGCGCGGTGGCTGCGTTGTCGCACACCAAACACGCGATCGGATGTGCGAGCGGCACCGACGCACTGCTGCTCGCGCTTCGCGCCCTCGACATCGGGCGGGGCGACGAAGTCATCACGACGCCGTTCACCTTCTTCGCGACGGCGGGCACGATCCACAACGTGGGTGCGACGCCGGTGTTCGTCGACATCGATGCGTCGACGTTCAACATCGCCATCGGGCAGGCAGCCGCCGCGGTGACGTCGCGCACGAAGGCCGTCGTACCGGTTGACTTGTTCGGCCAGATGGCGCGCATCGAGGAGCTGTCGGCGGCGATGCCTAACGTGCCGCTCATCGAGGACGCGGCGCAGACCATCGGCGCACGCCGCCGCATCAACGGCGAGTGGGTGATGGCAGGCGAGCGCGCGACGATCGGGACGTTCAGCTTCTTCCCGTCCAAGAATCTCGGCGGCTACGGCGACGGCGGCATGATGGTGACGCAGGACGACGCGCTCGCGACGCGCCTCAAGCGCCTTCGCGTGCACGGCGGCGCGACCCAATACTTCCACGACGAAGTTGGCTACAACAGCCGTCTCGATACGCTGCAAGCCGCCGTGCTCGACGCGAAGCTGCCGCATCTCGCCGACTGGAGCAGCAAACGCCGCGAGCACGCGATGTATTACGATCGCGCATTCGCCGACGTGCCCGAAGTGCGCACGCCGACGATCGATGCCGGCAACGAGTCGATCTACAATCAGTACACGATTCGCGCGGACCGGCGTGACGGCTTGCAAGCCCATCTCAAAGGCAAGGGCATCGGCTCGGCCATCTACTATCCATTGCCGCTGCACCTGCAGCCGTGCTTCCAGTACCTGGGATATCGCGAGGGCTCGTGTCCCGAATCGGAACGCGCCGCGCGCGAGGTGCTCTCGCTGCCGGTGTATCCGGAGCTCACGCGCGCGCAACAGGACGAGGTGATCGGCGGCGTTCGTTCATTCTATGGCCACTGATTCGGTGAAACCCACGCCTCCGCCCCTTACGGAGCGCGTGCTGGCACGGCTGTCGACGGTGGCGTTCCGGTACCGGCGTCTCATGGTGGTCACGACGCACCTGGTGCTCGTGGTCGCCAGCTACACGTTGGCGTTCGTGCTGCGCTTCGACCGCATGATCCCGTCGGCGTACAGCCGGATCTTCCTCACGACGCTCGGACCGCTCGTCGTTTTTCGGTTAGGCGCGTTCGCGTTCTATCGGTTGTACAGCGGGTGGTGGCGGTACGTCGGTATGCGCGACATGTTCGCGCTGATCAAGGCGATCGCGATCAGCAGCGCGTTGTTCACGGCGTTGCTCGTCTTCACCGGCCAGGCGTATCAGTACCCGCGGTCGGTGATCGTCATCGACGCGGTGCTCACGTTGCTCTTCATCGGCGGCGTTCGGTTCGCGCTGCGTGCACTGCGCGAGAACCGGCGCCCGGTGGCAGGCGGTCCTCGTCTCCGTCGTGTCCTCATCATCGGCGCCGGCGATGCGGGCGAGCTGCTGCTGCGCGAGATGCACAACAACCGCCGGTTGGGCTACGTGCCCGTGGGGTTCGTGGATGATGACGTCCGCAAGACCGGCTTCTACATCCACGGCGTGCCGGTGCTCGGCACCACCGAGTCGTTAGGCGAGACGCTGCAGACCAATCCGGCGGATGAGCTGATCATCGCGATTCCATCCGCTTCGCGCGACCAGATCCAAAAAATCGTCAACCGCTGCCTGGCGACGCGGCTGCCGTTCAAGATTTTGCCGGCGATCGCGGCACTCTCGGGGCGCGTGCAGATGAGCCAGGTGCGTCCGGTGCGCGTGGAAGATCTGCTCGGCCGCGATCCCGTGGACTTGGACTCGGCGATCGTGCACGGCGCGATCGCGGGACGCCGGGTGCTGATCACGGGCGCCGGCGGATCGATCGGCGCCGAGCTCGCGCGGCAAATCGCGGGCTTCGATCCTGCTGCGCTCACGTTGATGGAGCGCTCGGAGAACGCGCTCTTCCTCATCGAGCAGGAGCTGCGCCGGAAGCATCCGGCGCTCGACGTGCGACCGGTGATCTGCGACATCTGCGAGAGCTCCGACGTCACGCGGCTGTTTCGCGATGCTCGTCCCGAGATCGTGTACCACGCCGCGGCGTTCAAGCACGTGCCGATGATGGAAGCGCACGTGTGCCACGCCGTGCAGAACAACGTGTTCGGCACGCGCAACGTTGCCGAAGCCGCTGTGCAGTACGGTGCGACGTTCGTGCTGATCTCGACGGACAAGGCAGTGAGTCCGACGAACATCATGGGCGCCACGAAGCGCCTGGCCGAGCAGCTGGTGCTGTCGTTGGCCGACGCGCGCGCGCACCATTTCGTGGCGGTGCGCTTCGGCAACGTGTTAGGCAGCAACGGCAGCGTCGTGCCGCTGTTCAGCGAGCAGATCGCCGACGGCGGGCCGGTGACCGTCACGCATCCGGAAGCCACGCGCTACTTCATGACGATTCCCGAGGCAGTGCAGCTGGTGCTGCAAGCGTCGGCGTTGGACGAGGCGCGCGACCGGATCGTGATGTTGGAGATGGGACACCCCATCAAGATCGTCGACTTGGCGCGCAACCTCATTCGGCTGTCCGGGCTCGAGCCCGACGCCGACATTCCGATCGTGTTCACGGGCCTGCGGCCGGGCGAGAAACTGCACGAGCAGCTGACGTCGGACACGGAAGAGACGATGCCGACGCGGTTCGAGAAGATCCGCATCGTGAAGACCGGCGCGCCGCGCTCGCTCGACCATCAGTTAGGCCATCTGTGGGACCTCGTCGTGGCCCGCGACGAGCGCGGCATCGTGCGCAAGCTGCAGGAATTGGTGCCGGAATTCTCGCCGCAGGCGGCGTTGATCGCGCGCCTTCGCGAGCGGGCCGCGGCGCCGGAACCGCGTCACTTCACCAAAGGAGCCTGACGATTCGCCTGATCGTCGTCGTCGCCGCCGGCGCGCTGCTCGCGGCCGCCGGGAGCGCGCGTGTGGCCGCCGCGCAGCATCCGTTAGTCACCTTGCCCCTGGACGATCCGGCGTACGCGCAGCTCGATGGGCTGGTGCAGATGGGCTGCGGCGCCGCGCGCGTGTCGGCCTTCCGGCCGTTCATGGTCAAGGACGTGCGTTCGGCGCTGCGGACGGCGAAGGCCGAGTCGATGTGCGGCGGCCGTGTGCTCGACGCGCTCACGTCGCGCTTCCTCGCCGACAGTGTGGCGGCGGACTCGGCCGCCGATGCGAAGACCAACCGCGTCCGATTCGGGGCGCTGGCGTCGCTGCAGGCGACCGGTCTCGACAACGGCGAGATGTATCCGCTGTGGGACGACATTCGCCCAACGGGGCAGGGCACTCCTCCCGCCGTCGGGACGGCGCGGCTCAGACTCTCGTTCGACGGCGGGCCTAACGTCGTGCTCGTGAGTGAAGCGTACGGCGAAACCCAGAGCCGCAACGATCCAACCGTGCGCGCCAATCAGTTCCGTCACACGTCGGGCGTGATCGACTTCAGCGACGCCTACGCGTCGGGCAAGCTGGGTCCCGTCGTGCTCTCCGTTGGGCGCGGCCGGGAAGCGTGGGTCGGCGACGGTACGGAATCGCTCGTGTTGTCGGCGAACGGACCAGCGCTGGACAAGATCACGCTCACCGCGCAGTGGTCGAAGTTCGAGTTCAAGGCGCTCGTGGCATCGCTCAACGACGTGATTCTGTCGCCGTCGACCGACAGCACCCCCGATAGCGTCGGTACGCAGCGCTATCATCGAATGATGGTGGCGCACGCGCTCACGTGGCGGCCGTCGCACAAAGTGGAGCTCACGCTCGGAGAGACCGCGCTCATTCCGCGGCAGGGCGGCGGCATCGCCCTCAACTTCGTGAATCCGCTGATGGTGTTTCAGGTCACGCAGAACGACAAGTCCGGCGACATCAGCCAGGCCGGCAACGTGAACCTCACCGCGTTCGGGTCGGTACGCGCCAACGTCGACCGGTTCTCGCTGCAGGGCGATCTGCTCATCGACGACATCCAGATCGACTCCCGCGATCGCAAGAACTTCCCCGATCTCTTCGGCTGGAACGTGCGCGGCACCTATGCGCTGTCGCTCCCGATGCCGGCGAATCTCGGGCTGCAGTACCGGCGGGTGAGCGCGTTCACGTATCTCGAGTCGTTCTACACCGCCACCTGGCAGCAGTACGATCAGCCGGTGGGCTCCGAGTTAGGCCCCGATGCCGACATGGCGCGAGCGTTCGCGGACGTGTGGCCGACGGGCAAGTTTCACGTGTCCGCGGGGGTCTCGAAATGGCGCCGAGGCGACCAGCGCATCAGCCAGCGTCCGCCGCCTGCTCGGTTCGGCCACGCCGGCGCGCCGTTCCCGCTTGCGAGCGGCGACACGCCCGACGTGCAGAGCGCGTGGATGGGCGATGCCAGCGTGCAGTGGCTCGACCCGATCGTCCCGCTCACGCTCGAGATTCAGGGTGCGCACGTGACGAACGTGAACAACGTCGCGACGCCGGCGGCGACGTACGGCCGCGTGCAGCTCGTGGCGACGTACCGCTTCCGGTATCCCTGAGCGCGGGATGGAGCCGCCTCGTCCAGCGAGCGGCGCGGGTACGGCCGGCGTGCCCTGGTACCTGCCGGCGGTGCTGTTGGCATCGCTGTGCGTGATCGTCGGCGTGATGTGGGACATCTCGTGGCACAGCACCATTGGTCGCGACACGTTCTGGACGCCCGCGCACATGGCCATTTACCTCGGCGGTCTGCTCGCCGGGCTCGCGTGCGGATGGCTCGTGCTGACGACGAGCGTCGGCTCGACCGCGGCGCGCGCGGATACGGTGCGCTTCTGGCGCGTGTTCTACGCCCCGTTAGGCGCATGGGTGTGCATCTGGGGCACGTTCGCGATGCTCACGTCCGCGCCGTTCGACAACTGGTGGCACAACGCGTACGGGCTGGACGTGGAAATCCTGAGCCCGCCGCACACCGTGCTCGCGTTGGGCATCGCCGCCATTCAGTTAGGCGCGCTGCTCATGACGCTCGCGCTGCAGAATCGCGCCGGCGGCGACGAGGCGCCGCGCTACCGCCTGCTCTATGCGGTGGCCGCTGGCCTGCTGTTCCTGAACGCGACGATCATGACCACCGAGTATCATCGGCGCGTCCTCATGCACGCGCCGGTGTTCTACGAAGTCGCATGCCTGGTGTTCCCGTTCTACCTCGTGACGCTCGCGCGCGGGTCGCGGCTCCGCTGGCCGACCACTTCGGTGACGGCGGTCTACACGGCGGTCATGCTGGCGATGGTCTGGATCCTGCCGCTGTTCCCGGCCACCCCACGGTTAGGCCCGATCTACCAGACGGTCACGCACATGGTGCCGCCGGACTTTCCGCTGCTGCTCCTCGCGCCGGCAATCGTGCTCGACCTCATCTTCCAGCGTGCGCCGCCGAGTCTTCGCGGGTGGCCTCTTGCTGCGGTGCTCGGCGCCGCGTTCCTGGTCGTGTTTTTTGCGACGCAGTGGGCGTTCGGGTACTTCTACAATTCGCCGGCGTCGGAGAACTGGGTGTTCGCGTCGGACAACTACTACTACGCGTTGCCGAAGACGGCGTACGCGTACCGCCACGTCTTCCCGCCCGTGCGGGCCGGCGCGCTGGCGCGCGGGTTGGCCGTCGCGCTGGTGCTCGCCGTCGTGTCGTCGCGGTTGGGCCTTGCATGCGGCGACTGGCTGCGCCGGGTGAAGCGATGACCGCCGCGATGCACCCGGCGCGTCGGATGCCTAACGGACTGACGGTGCTGGCCGCCCTGGCGGTGTTGACGGTTGCCGGCGTCGCACACGTGGGCAGTCCCGACGTCTATTACCGCGGCGCAGCCGGACCATACCAAGTCGGCGTTGTCGTTCGGCCGCCGGGCGTGGTGCCGGCGCAGGTGGACGTCGTCATCCAGGTCTTCAACGGCGACGTCGGGCGGGTGACGGTTCAACCGGTGTATTGGGAGACCGGCACGGCCGGTGCGCCGCCGCCCGACGTCGCCCAGCCGCTCGCCGGCGCGCCCGGTACGTACGAGAGCCGCCTGTGGCTCATGACCACGGGCTCGTACACCATCGACGTGGCGATCACCGGACCCCGAGGCACCGGCACCGTGAACGTTCCGATCGTCTCGGCGGCCACGCGCGAGCTGCCGATGTCGCCTGCGTTAGGCGCCGGCCTCCTGCTGCTCGGTGCGTTCCTCGTGTTCGGCCTGCTGTCGATCGTCGGCGCCGCGTCGCGCGAGGCCACGCTGGATCCTGGCGCGCCCGTCGACCCGCATCGCCGCGCGCGGTCGCGCGCCGCCGTCGCCGCCGCGGCGGCCATCTTCGCGCTCGCCCTGTTAGGCGGCAACGCGTGGTGGAATTCGTCGGCGCGGAGTTACCGGCGGATCATCTACGTGCCGCTCGCGAACCGGGCGACCATCGTCGACTCCGCGGGAGAGCACGTCCTGCGGTTCGAGCTCACCGACGCCCGGTGGTCAGGCCGCGAGCAAACACCGCTCGTTCCCGATCATGGAAAGCTCGTCCACCTCTTTCTCGTGCGGTCGCCGGGCATGGATGCCTTTGCGCACCTGCACCCGGTCACCCGCGATTCGAACGAGTTTCGCGTCGCGGTGCCGCGGCTGCCGTCCGGCACGTATCGCGTGTACGCCGACATCGTGCACCGGAGCGGACTGGCCGAGACGCTCGTCAACACCGTAACGATGTTCCCGGGCGGCGATGCGGCGCCATTCACACCCACCGATTCCGACGACTCCTGGTCGTCGATGCCTGGCGCGAGCCGCGACGCCATGCACGCGACGCTCGCGGACGGGTCGATCATGACGTGGGATCGCGGTGACACAACGATCGTGGCCAACCAGCTCGCGCCGCTCCACTTCAGCGTGCGTACTCCGGATGGGCGCCCGGCCGTGCTGCAGCCCTACATGGGAATGGCAGCCCACGCGATGGTGACGCGTGATGACGGCAGCGTGTTCGCCCACCTGCACCCGATGGGCACGATTGCGATGGCCGCGCAGTCGCTCTTCGACCACCGGCAGTCCGGCGACACCTCTCGCGCGACCGATGCCCGGATCATGGCCATGCCCGCCGCGACGCTACCAGACACCATCAGCTTTCCATACGCGTTCCCGAAGCCAGGCCACTATCGCATGTGGATCCAGGTGCGTCACGATGGCCGTGTCCTAACCGGAACCTTCGACGCCACGGTGCGATAACTTCTGCGCCCCGCCCGGCCGAACTCGTTTCCGCAGCAGAACAATCCGTTCGTGTCCGGCCGTGTCCGCGCTTTGTCCGCCTTTCGCATTGCCCGGTCCCTCGATGCCCGATAAGTTCAAGGGCTGGCGCCATATCGGCCAACAACCGAACTCAACAATACCACATCGTGCGGATCACAGTCGTCGGGACGGGCTATGTCGGTCTCGTTGTAGGCGCATGTCTGGCGGAAACGGGAAGCGATGTCACGTGCGCCGACATCGACGAGCGCAAGGTCAAGGGCCTGAAGCAAAACGTGTTGCCGATCTACGAGCCAGGGCTCGAGGATCTCGTCGAACGGAACCAACAACAGAAACGGCTCACGTTCACCACCGACGTCGGCGCCGCCGTCAAGAACGCCGAGGTGGTGTTTATCGCCGTCGGCACGCCCCCGGACGAAGATGGGTCGGCCGACCTGCGCCACGTGCTGAGCGTCGCCGACGTCATCGGCCGCAACATGTCGCGCGAGATGGTGATCATCACCAAATCCACCGTGCCAGTGGGGACCGCCCGCAAGGTTGCCGATGCCGTCGCCAAGAACGCGAAGTTCCCGTTCCACATGTGCAGCAACCCCGAGTTCCTCAAGGAAGGTGCTGCAGTCGAGGACTTCATGCGCCCCGATCGCGTGGTCCTCGGCGTGGATAGCGACTACGCGCGATCTGTGATGGCCGAGCTCTATGCGCCGTTCGTGCGCACGGGGAAGCCGATTCTCTTCATGGACATTCCATCGGCCGAGCTCACCAAGTACGCGGCGAATGGCATGCTGGCCACGCGCATCTCGTTCATGAACGAGATCGCGAATCTGTGCGAGAAAGTCGGCGCGAACGTGGACAACGTGCGAAAGGGAATCGGCAGCGACGTGCGCATCGGTCCGTCGTTCCTGTTTCCGGGGCCGGGGTACGGCGGCTCCTGTTTCCCCAAGGACGTGAAAGCGCTGCTGCGCACGGCAAACGAGAACACGGCGTCGCTCGACGTGCTGGACGCGGTGGAGAAAGCGAACGAGCGGCAGAAGAACCGGTTGTTCGAGAAGCTCTCCTCGGTGATGCCGGATGGATTGCGCGGGCGGAAGATCGCGATATGGGGATTGGCGTTCAAGCCGCAGACGGACGACATGCGCGAGTCGCCCGCGCTTACGCTCATCGAGTCGCTGCTCGAGGCGGGCGCGACCGTCGTGGCACACGATCCGGTGGCCATGCCCGAGGCGAAGCGCCGGTTAGGCGACCGGGTCTGGTACGCCGACTCGAATTACGACGCGCTCGACGGCGCCGATGCGCTCGTCGTCGTCACCGACTGGAACCAGTTCCGCCACCCGGACTTCGAGCGCATCAAGACGTCGCTCGCGCGGCCGATCGTGATCGACGGACGGAACCTCTATCACCCCGACAAAATGGCGGCGTTAGGCTTCACGTACCGGTCCATCGGTCGCGGCCGCGAATGAGGGTGCTCATCACCGGAGCCGCGGGCTTCCTCGGCTCCCATCTGTGCGACCGGTTCCTGGCCGACGGCCACCAGGTGGTGGGACTCGACAACTTCATCACCGGTCATGCCGACAACATTGCGCCCCTCATCGGCCAGCCCACGTTCGAGTTCGTCCGGCACAACATCTCGACGTACACGTACGTCGCCGGTCCGCTCGACGGCGTGCTCCATTTCGCGTCGCCGGCAAGCCCGATCGATTACCTCGAGCACCCGATCCCGACCCTCAAGGTCGGTGCGTTAGGCACACACAACGCGCTCGGTCTCGCGTTGGCCAAGCGCGCGCGGTTCTTCCTCGCCTCGACATCGGAGGTGTACGGCGACCCGCTGGTGCACCCGCAGCCGGAATCGTACTGGGGCAACGTCAACCCCGTTGGTCCGCGCGGCGTGTACGACGAGGCCAAGCGCTTCGCCGAGGCGATGACGATGGCCTATCACCGCTACCACAAGCTCGACACGCGCGTCGTCCGGATCTTCAACACGTACGGACCGCGCATGCGGCCGCGCGACGGGCGCGTCGTGTCCAACTTCATCGTGCAGGCCCTGGCCGGCGAGCCGATCACGATTTACGGCGACGGATCGCAAACCCGCAGCTTCTGCTACGTGTCCGATGAAGTGGAAGGCATCTATCGACTCTTCATGAGCAGCGACAGCGATCCGATGAACATCGGCAACCCCGTCGAGTACACGGTACGGCAGTTGGCCGAGGTGGTGCTCGAGATCACGGGTGCGCGCGTGCCGATCGAGATGCGGCCGCTTCCGGTCGATGATCCGAAGGTCCGCCAGCCGGACATCACACGTGCGCGCGCCGTGCTCGGGTGGGAGCCGACGGTCGCGCTGCGCGACGGCGTCGCGCGCACGATCGACTACTTCCGCTCGCTCGGCGCCGAGCGGTTAGGCGCGCGTGGCTGAACGGGTGCTGGTCACGGGCGCGGCAGGGTTCATCGGCTCGCACGTGGCCGATGCATTGCTGGCGCGCGGCGATCGTGTGTTAGGCGTCGACAACTTCGACGACTTCTACGACCCGGCGGTGAAGCGGGCCAACGTCGGCGATGCATGCCGATCGTCGGCCTTCACTATGCTGGACGCCGACGTGCGCGACGCCGCGGCGATGACGCGCGCGATTGCAGCCATCCAGCCGGACGTGATCGTCCACCTGGCCGCGCGCGCGGGCGTTCGCCCATCGATCGCTGCACCCGCGGTGTATGCCGACGTCAACGTCCGCGGAACCGCTGTGCTGCTCGAGGCTGCCCGTGCCGCCGGCATCGCGCGCGTGGTGGTCGCGTCGAGCTCGTCCGTCTACGGAAACGCCAGCAGAGTCCCGTTCTCCGAATCCGACGCCGCGATCCAACCCGTGAGCCCATATGCTGCGACCAAACGTGCCGCCGAGCTCCTCTGCGAAACATTCGCGGAGCTGGAGCCGCGACTCCGGATCGTGTCGCTGCGATTCTTCACCGTGTACGGTCCGCGTCAGCGTCCCGATCTTGCCATACACAAGTTCGCTTCGCTCATCTCGAGTGGTCGTCCGATTCCGGTGTACGGCGACGGGTCCTCGTCCCGCGACTATACGTACGTCACGGATACGGTGCAGGGCGTGTTGGCCGCGATCGATCGCACGCGCAGGAGTGACGTGCGCCACGAGCTGTACAATCTGGGCGAATCGCAGACCACGACGCTCGCGCAACTCATCGCGCTGCTCGAGGATGCGCTCGGTCGCACGGCCGCCATCGAGCGGATGCCGCCGCAGCCAGGTGATGTTCTCTGTACGTTTGCCGATATTTCGCGCGCACGCGACACGCTCGGCTATGCGCCAGCGGTGCCGATTCAGGATGGCATCCCTCGCTTCGTCGCATGGTTTCGCGACCCCGCTCAGCGCGGCGCTGCCGCGCCGCGGTGAACCGTCTCCTCGAATCCGGGTATCACCGCCGTCATGTTTGTGAACGCGCTACGCCGTACGCTTCCAGTGCTTGCTCTCACGGGACTTGCTGCCTGTCACCGGCACCCGTTCGTCCCCGCGAGCTTCCCGTCCAAGGAAGCTCTCTTCCAAGCATCGCTGCAGCAGCTCAAGATGCGGCACTGGGGCAATGCGGAGAACGGATTCGAGAAGCTGACCACCGATTTGCCGGCGCGCGACCCGCTGCTGCCGGCGGCCTACTACTACTTAGGCGAATCGCACAGCGGCCAGAAGGAATACATCCTCGCGGCCCAGGCGTATTCGCGCGTGCCGGAAAGCTTTCCCGAAGACACACTGGCCGGCCCCGCCACGTTCATGACCGGCATCTCGTACGCGAAGCTGTGGCGCAAGCCGTCGCTCGATCCCGATTACGGCCAGACCGCCATCAGCACGCTGCAGAGCTTCATCGCCGCGTATCCGGATTCGCCGCTCAAGTCGCGCGCGCAACAGGAGATCGACCGCCTAACGGAGTGGTTGGCGATCAAGAACTTCGACACCGGGATGTTCTACTATCGTCGTAAGGCATACGACCCGGCGATCATCTACTTCAACGATGTCGAACGCCTGTATCCGACCACGCAACACGCGAAACTGGCGCTGATCCAGCTCGTGAAGTCGTACAAGCAAATCAAATATCCCGAAGAAATTGCTCAGACGTGCGCCACCCTGTACCAGAAGTATCCCGGTGACAACGACGTGAAGGAGACGTGCGGACCGCCGCCGGCACCGGCGACGGCGACGCCGAAGCCCTGACGACAGTGCGACTGGGGCTCTTCGGCGGGACGTTCGATCCGCCCCACGTTGGGCATCTCCTTGCCGCGAGCGATGCGTACGAAGCGCTGCACCTCGACCGGGTCGTGTTCATCGCGGCAGCGAGTCAGCCGTTCAAGCAAGGGGCGGTGGCGGCATCCACGTCCGAACGGTTGGCGATGCTGCGGCTGCTCGCGGGCGACGACCCGCGGTTCGAGGTCGATCCGATCGAAATCGACCGGGGCGGGTTATCTTACACGGTTGACACATTGGACGCGTATGCGGCCCGTCATCCGGCGTCGGAGCGATTCCTGTTGATCGGCGAAGATCTCGCCGCACAGATCGCGACGTGGCACCAGGCGGATCGCATCGCGGCGTTGGCGCAGGTGGTGGTGCTCGCGCGCGGTCTCGACGCCGACGTCTCGAGCGGGCACGCGGAACCCGATGCATCGTCGGGCAGCCGAAAGCAGCCGCCCATGCCGGTCGTACGGATTGCGACGCGTCGCGTGGATGTGTCGTCGAGCGAGATCCGGGCGCGCGTGCGCGCCGGGCTGTCCGTGCGAGGATTCGTGACTGAAGCAGTCGCCGACTACATTCGGGCGGCGGCGCTGTACCGATAGGGGAATACCTACATGTTGAAGCCATTGCTCACCGCGGTCTTCGGCACGCGTCACGAACGCGAGATGAAGCGCGTTCAGCCGATCGTGGACGAGATCAACGCGGAGTACGAGCGACTCCAGAAGGTGTCCGACGAGGAGTTGCGCGCCCAGACGGCCAAGCTGCGCGGCATCATCCGCGAACGGACGGCGGAGCTCGAGGCCAAGGTATCCGAGCTCAAGGAGCGCAAGAAGCTCACGCCGGATGCGGACGAGCGCACGGAGATCGACAATGAGCTGAATGGCCCCGACGGCCGCGCCGGCGTCGAAGGCGAGCTGCACGAGGTGCTCAACGACGTGCTGGACGAGATCCTGCCCGAGGCCTTTGCCACCGTCCGCGAGGCCGCGCGCCGTCTGTTAGGCACGACGGTGATGGTGACCGGCCACGACATGACGTGGGACATGGTGCACTACGACGTCCAGCTCATCGGCGGCGTCGAGCTGCACCTCGGCAAGATCGCCGAGATGGCAACCGGTGAAGGCAAAACGCTCGTCGCCACGCTGCCGCTGTACCTCAATGCACTCACGGGACGCGGCGCGCATCTGGTGACCGTCAACTCGTACCTCGCCCGCCGCGACGCGCAGTGGATGGGGCACGTGTACACGTACCTCGGCATGACGGTCGGGTGCATCGATGACACCGAGCCGAATACGGCCGAACGGCGAGCCGCGTACCTGTGCGACATCACGTACGGCACGAACAACGAGTTCGGCTTCGACTATCTGCGCGACAACATGGTGCACTCGCTCGACCAGCGGGTGCAGCGGCCGCACTGGTACGCGATCGTCGACGAAGTGGACTCGGTGCTCATCGACGAGGCACGCACGCCGCTCATCATTTCGGGCCCCGTGGGCAACGAGAGCGACGCCGCGTACTTCGAGCACAACGCGGACGTCGCGCGCCTGGTGCGCGTCCAGACGGAAGACGCCAACCGCTTGGTCGGGGAAGCAGAGCAGGCCCTGGAAGCCGACGACCGGCAGACGGCCGGCATGCGCATGTACCAGGCTCAGTTAGGCGCGCCCAAGAACAAGCGCCTGCTCAAGCTCCTCGCCGAGGGCGCGGGCAACAAGCAGCTCGTGCAGAAGATGGAGCTGGACCACATCGCCGACAAACGGCAGACGGCCAGCCGCCAGCAGTTCGGCGACATTGAAGAGCGTTTGCTCTACGTGCTGGACGAGAAGAACCACACCGTGCACCTCACCGACCGCGGCGTGGACTATCTCTCTCCCAATGATCACAACGCATTCGTCCTTCCCGACATCTCGGAGGCGGTGAATCAGATCGATCATGATCCGGACCTCACGCCGCAACAGAAGCTCGAGGCCCGCGCCGAGCTCGATCGCGAATACGCGCTCAAGAGCGAGAAGCTGAACATCATCCATCAGCTGCTGCGCGCGCACGCGTTGTACGAGAAAGATGTGAACTACGTCGTGCAGGACGGACAGGTGTTGATCGTCGACGAGTTCACGGGCCGCACGATGCCGGGGCGCCGGTGGTCGGAAGGCCTGCACCAGGCGGTCGAAGCCAAGGAAGGCGTGCAGGTGAAGGGCGAGACACAAACGCTCGCCACGATCACGATCCAGAACTATTTCCGCATGTACGAGAAGCTGGCGGGGATGACCGGTACGGCGGAAACGGAGGAGACGGAGTTCCACGAGATCTACAAGTTGGGCGTATCCGTGATCCCGACGAACAAGCCGGTGATTCGCGAGGACCGCCACGATCTCATTTACAAGACGCGTCGCGAGAAATACAACGCGATCCTCCAGGAAACGGAGCGCCTGCACAACCTCGGCATTCCGGTCCTGATCGGTACGGTGAATGTCGACGTGTCGGAAACGCTGTCGCGCATGTTCCAGCGCGCAGGGCTTCGGCACAACGTGCTCAACGCGAAGTACCACCAGCGGGAAGCGGAAATCGTCGCCAATGCAGGCCAGCCGGCCGCGATTACCATCGCGACGAACATGGCCGGCCGCGGTACGGACATCAAACTCGGCCCGGGCGTCACCGAGTCGCACCAGTCGGCGGTGAAGGACGCCGACGGCAAGGACGTCGAGATCGAGGAGCCGGGCGGACTTCACATCATCGGATCCGAGCGGCACGAATCGCGGCGCATTGACCGCCAGCTGCGCGGCCGCGCCGGCCGCCAGGGCGATCCGGGCGCGTCGCAGTTCTTCCTCTCGCTCGAGGATGACCTGATGCGCTTGTTCGGCTCCGAGCGCATTGCCAAGCTGATGGATCGGTTAGGCGCGCAGGAAGGCGAGGTGCTGTCGCACTCGCTCATCACGCGCTCGATCGAGCAGGCGCAGAAGCGCGTCGAGATGAACCACTTCCAGTCGCGTAAGCGACTGCTCGATTTCGACGACGTGATGAACCAGCAGCGCGAGGTGATCTACTCGCTGCGGTCGTTCGCCCTCGAGGGAGGGGAAGAGCTCAAGGGCGAATCGCTCAAGATGGTCGACCGCGCGCTCGACCATCGCGTGGAAACCAACCTCCAGGCGACCGAGAACCCGGAGGATTGGGACTTCCAGCTGCTGCGTCAGGACCTGCTCATGCACTATCTGCTCACCGTTCCGCAGTTCGAGGACGGCGCCGAGGGCAGGCCCGACACCATCGTCGATGCCCAACAGGACGCACGGGATGCGGGACACGCCGCGTTCGACGCGAAGTTCAAGAGTCTGAACGAATACGGCATGCAGCTGCTGTCGTTCGTGATGCTCAACGTGCTCGACGAGAAGTGGAAGGACCATCTGTACGATCTGGACCAGCTGCGCGCGGCCATTCAGTACCGCGGCTGGGGCCAGACGGACCCGCTGATCGAGTACAAGAAGGAAGCGTACAGCATGTTCGTCGACTTAATGAACGACGTGTACAACACGTTCACCGAGCGGTTCCTGCGCGCCCAACTGGTGTTCTCGCCGCCCGAGGCAGCGGCGCCGCCACCGCCGAGGCCTAACGGAAGCGGACCGCAAGGCGGGGCCGCGCCGGGCCGGGCGCCCACGCGTCGGTACAACGCACTCGGAATTCTCGAGGACATCCCAGCGGAGGAACCGGAGCCCGCGACGCAGGCCGAAGCGGCGCCCGCGCCACGAGCCGAGTCCGCGCCTGTGCAGCCGACGCGCAAAGCCCCCACGGTTGTTGGCGCAGGCCGCACCCGGACGCTGGGCGATAGCAGCAAGCCGGCCAACGTCGATTGGTCCAAGGTGCGGCGCAACGACCCGTGTCCGTGCGGATCGGGTCTCAAGTACAAGAAGTGCCACGGGGCGAACGTGTGATCGGCCACCGCAGCGGCGAAACGTGGGCGTGCTTCGTCGCGGATCGGTCGACCTGTCGGGAAGGAAGGTCTCCTCGCTCATGTTTCAAAGGATAACAACAAGGAAACTGCAGGGATAACGAAAGTGATCGTTCTGCGCGGAGGCGAGTGCGCTGCCTAACGGTTAAGAGAAGTGTTTTGTTGTCCAAAGCAACAAAAGCCTTTGCTCACCGCGGGCGACTTCACTCCCTCCCAAGCAGAACGATCACTTTCGTTATCCCTGCAGTTTCCTTGTTGTTATCCTTTGAAACATGAGCGAGGAGACCGTCCATCCCGGAACCCGCACCCATCGGATGACGCGCTGTTGCTGGTCCGCGAGCTACGCTCACCGTGTCGATACCCGGCCCTCCCACGGCGCTAAGGGAAGGATCCGCAATCGTTGGGTCCGCCTCGCCATGTTCCGGTGCGGGCCCAACGGGCGCGCCGGCGCACATTGCTCGACCTCATCCCACCGTGTGCGGAGGTCGTGCATGTCCGAGCAGCCTGGCCCGCAAACCAGCAAAACGTTAAGTATTAGAGAGCTGCCCCGCACGGAACGGCCGCGAGAACGGCTCAAGCAGCACGGCGCGGGCGCACTCAGTGTGAGCGAATTGCTCGCAATCGTGCTCGGCACGGGCGCCGGTGGGCGATCGACGTTGGCACTCGCGCAGGACATTCTGACACAGGTAGACGGCTCGCTGCGACGGATTGCAGCACAGCCGGTCGCGACGCTGACGGCCGGCCGCGGCATGGGACCTGCCCGCGCTGTCATTATTCACGCTGCGCTGGAGTTGGGCCGGCGCATGGCCCACGAGGAGCGGGAAGAAGGCGCACCAATGCGCTCGCCGCGAGATGTGTTCGGCGCGTTCGCCGGCCGACTCCAGGATCTACCTGTCGAAGAATTCCACGTGGCGGTACTCGATGCGCAGCATCGCCTCGAGCGCGACATCACGGTGACACGCGGCATTTTGAATTCGTCGCTCGTACATCCGCGTGAAGTATTTCGAGAAGCCATCGCCGAGCGGGCCGCGGCCATTATTCTGGTGCACAACCACCCGAGCGGCGACCCGTCGCCCTCGATCGACGACCGGGTGGTGACGGAGCAGCTCGTGTCGGCAGGACGGCTGTTAGACATTCCGGTTCACGACCACGTCATCATTGGTCGCGGACGATACGTGAGCTTCGCGGAGACAGGTTTGTTGTGACCGCAACCGCACTCAAGTCCGTCATTCCCGGCTGGGATTTAGCCGACGACCCGGCACTCGAGCGTCTCGATACCGAGCTGCTCACGCGCGCCTATCAGTTCGGCCGGCGTGCGCACGAAGGGCAGAAGCGCTCCTCGGGCGACGACTACGTCTCGCACTGCGTCGCCGTCGCCAAAATTCTGGCCGAGTTGCACCTGGACTCGATCACCGTGGCGAGCGGGCTGATTCACGATGTCGTCGAAGACACGTCGGTCACCGTCGATGACATCGAGCGCGAGTTCGGGACCGAGATGGCGCAGATCGTCGACGGCGTCACGAAGATTGGCAACATCTCGTTTCGATCGACGCAGGAGCGGCAGGTCGAGAACTACCGCAAGCTGCTGCTTTCGATCGCGAAAGACATCCGCGTCATCCTCATCAAGCTCGCGGACCGGCTGCACAACATGCGCACGCTCGACTATCTCCCTGAGGAGAAGCGGCGGCGCATCGCACAGGAAACGATGGACCTGTACGCGCCCATGGCACACCGCTTCGGTATGGCGCGCGTCCGGTGGGAGCTCGAGGACCTGTCGTTCAAGCACCTCGAGGTGATCGAGTACAAGAAGCTGGCAAAGCTGGTGGCGCAGAAGCGCGGCGAGCGCGAGAAGCTCATCGCGCAGTTCGCCGAGCCACTCGAACGCGAGCTCACGCGCGCCGGCATCGCGTCGGTCGACGTGGTGGGACGGCCGAAGCACCTGTGGTCGATCTACAAGAAGATGAAGCAGCGCGAGAAGCCGTACGAGGAGATTTACGACCTCATGGCGGTCCGCGTGCTCGTCGACAGCGTGCCCGACTGCTACCATGCGTTAGGCATCATCCACGAAGCGTGGACGCCGCTCCAGGAGCGGATCAAGGACTACATCGCGCAGCCCAAGTCCAACGGCTACCAGTCGCTGCACACCACCGTGTTCGGGCCGGGCCGCCAGTTGTACGAGGTGCAGATCCGCACGCGCGAGATGCACCAGACGGCAGAATACGGTATCGCGGCGCACTGGGTCTACAAGGAAAGCACCGAAGGCCCGCGCCGCACCGACAAGTTCGACGAGCGCCTGGCGTGGTTCCGCCAGATTCTCGAGGCGCAGCTCGACGCCAAGACGCCTGACGAGTTCCTCGAGCTGCTCAAGCTCGACCTGTATCAGGACGAAATCTTCGTGTTCACGCCGACGGGCGACGTGATCCAGCTGCCGAAGAACGCGACGCCGCTCGATTTCGCGTTCGCCGTGCACACGGAAGTCGGACTCCACTGCCAAGGCGCGCGCGTCAATGGACGCATCGCGCCGCTCTCCCGGCAGCTGCGCAACTCGGACACGGTCGAAATTCTCACCGCGCCAAGCGCGCGGCCAAGCCGCGACTGGCTCTCACACGTCCGCACGGGACGCGCGCGGCACAAGATCCGGCAGTGGATCAAGCAGGAAGAGCAGAACACGTCGGCGAAGGTGGGCCGCGAGATGCTCGACCGCGAAGTGCGCCGCCGTCACCTCGCGCGTCCCGATGACGATGCGCTCACGCGCGCCGCGAAATCGCTCGGCCTAACGGACAGCCGGCACCTCATTGCATCGTTAGGCCAAGGCGACGTGCACGTGCTGCAGGCGCTCAAGGCCATCTATCCCGGCGTCGAAGCGCTGCAGGATGGCGCGAGCCCGTCCAAGTCGAGCGCGTTCGAGCGCTTGGTGGACCGGATGCGCGGCGCGTCCAAGGGTGTGCGCATCCAGGGCGTCGACGGCCTCATGGTGCGCTACTCGCAGTGCTGCCAGCCGGTGCCAGGCGATCCCGTGGTCGGCTACGTGACGCGCGGCCGCGGCGTGAGCATCCATCGCACGGACTGTCCGAACGTCCTCCTGCTGTCCCACGAGCCCGAGCGCCGCCTCGACATCGACTGGCAGGAGATGGATGGCGAGCTCTTCCTTGTCCGTCTCGCGCTCGAAGCCTCCGACCGGCGCGGCCTCTACGCCGACGTGGCGGAAGCGGTCACGAACAGCGGCACGAACATCAAGAGCATGGAGCTCCGCAGCGGTGACGGCGGGGGCGTTTCAGGCTCGGTGCTAGTGGAAGTAGAGAACCTGACGCACCTGCAGAAGATCATCCGCGCCGTTCGGCGGGTGAAAGGCGTGACCGACGTAACGCGCAGGGAGCGCGTCGCCCAGGAGTAGAGCAGACGGGGCGGCCACAGCCGGACTCCGAGACGGCAGCCGTGCGGTCCGTTCCATCCGGCCGTGTCCGCGCTTTGTCCGTCCATACCGAACAAATCCCGTCTCGGCTACTATATTACCTCATGGCCGACTTCTCTCTCACCGCTCCCTTTGCCCCCGCCGGCGACCAGCCGCGCGCGATCACGGAGCTCTCGGCCGGCCTCGAGCGCGGCGATCGGTTCCAAACACTCCTCGGCGTCACCGGGTCCGGCAAGACGATGACCGTCGCCAACGTCATCATGGCGCATGGCCGGCCGGCGCTCGTGTTGTCGCACAACAAAACGCTCGCCGCCCAACTGTACGGTGAGCTCAAGAGCTTTTTCCCGAACAACGCGGTCGAGTACTTCATCTCGTACTACGACTACTACCAACCCGAAGCGTACGTCCCGTCCACCGACACGTACATCGAGAAGGACGCGTCGATCAACGAGGACATCGACCGGCTGCGCCTGCGCGCGACCTCGAGCCTCATGGAGCGCGACGACGTCATCATCGTTGCCACCGTCTCCGCGATCTACGGGTTAGGCGATCCGGTGGAGTACCGCGAGCGGATGGTGCAGATCAAGCGCGGCGAAGTGCGCGGCCGCGACGACATTCTGCGCGCGCTGGTCGGCATTCAGTACTCGCGCAACGACGTCGCGTTCGAGCGCGGCACGTTCCGCGTTCGCGGCGACACGGTCGAGATCTTCCCCGCGTACGAGGAGCAGGGCGTCCGCGTCGAGATGTGGGGCGATTCGGTCGAGCGCATCTCGAAGATCGATATCGTCACCGGCCGCACCATCGCGGACCTCGACCGCACCGCGATCTATCCGGCCAAGCACTTCGTCACATCGCGCGCGACCCTCGAGCGCGCGCTCGGCCTCATCCGCGCCGAGCTCGTCGAGCGCCTAACGATACTTCGTGAGGCCGGCAAGCTGCTCGAGGCCCAACGGCTCGAATCGCGCACCAATTTCGACATGGAGATGCTGATGGAGATCGGGACGTGCGCGGGCATCGAGAACTACTCGCGTCACATCTCGGGCCGCGCGGAAGGCGAGCGGCCGGCGTGTCTCTTCGACTACTTCCCCGAAGACTTTCTCGTCGTGGTCGACGAATCGCACGTCACCCTCCCGCAGATCGGGGGCATGTTCAACGGCGACCGCGCCCGCAAGTTGACGCTCGTCGACTACGGCTTCCGTCTGCCGAGTGCGCTGGATAACCGGCCGCTCATGTTCGACGAGTTTCTGTCACTCACGCCGCGAGCGATTTTCGTCTCGGCGACGCCGGGTGACCTCGAGCTGCAGCTGTCGGAAGGCGTCGTGGTGGAGCAGATCATTCGCCCAACGGGACTGGTCGATCCCGAGATCGAGGTCCGGCCGGTACGCGGCCAGGTGGACGATCTCCTGCACGAGATCCGGTTGCGCGAACAGCGCGGCGAGCGCGTGCTCGTCACCACGCTCACCAAGCGCATGGCCGAAGACCTCACGGACTACCTGCAGCAGATGGGCGTCCGCGTGCGGTACATGCACTCCGACATCGATGCGATCGAGCGCATGGAGATCGTGCGCGGCCTTCGGTTAGGCGACTTCGACGTCCTCGTCGGCATCAACCTGCTGCGCGAAGGTCTCGATCTGCCCGAGGTGTCGTTAGTCGCGATCCTCGATGCCGACCAGGAAGGGTTTCTGCGGAGCGACCGCTCGCTCATCCAGACCGTGGGCCGCGCCGCGCGCAATCTCGCGGGCACGGCGATCTTTTACGCCGACCGGACCACGGGCTCGATGCAGCGGTGCATCGATGAGACGCGCCGGCGCCGAGTGCTGCAGGTTGCGCACAACGAGGAGCACGGCATCACGCCGCGCAGCGTCGTCAAGAGCACCGAGCAGGTGCGCTTCATCACGCGCGTGGCGGACGCGCGCGGCGAGCGCGAGACCCAGCGCCGCGTCGCCGAGCGCGTATCGACGTACGAGAAGGAGATGGACACGGCGGCGCTGGTGACGATGCTCGAGCAGCAGATGAAGGAGGCCGCGGGCTCGCTCGACTTCGAGGCCGCGGCGGCACTGCGCGATCAGATCTTCGAGCTTCGCGCCAAGATGGACGGCAATGTCACGCGACGCGCCGGGGGACTCGACCGCCTGCGGGCGGCGCGGTGACCACGCCGCCGCACCATCACGTCGTGCCCGAGCGCGCGGCGCGAGGACGCATCGCGCTCACGCGCGACGAGCTCATCGCGTGGGGCAAGGACTTCGGCGCTTCGGCCCGTCCGCCGCTCGTCGTGGCGATCTCCGGCGAGCTGGGCTCCGGCAAGACGACGCTCGTGCAAGCGATCTGCGCGGGCGCGGGCGTGCGCGAACCGGTCACGAGCCCGACCTTTGCCCTCGTGCACCGCTACGCGGGCACGTCGGTCACGATCTACCACATCGATCTCTATCGGTTAGGCACGCCGGCCGAGCTCACGAACATCGGATGGGACGAGATCGTGAGCGCGCACGCGCTCGTGCTCGTCGAGTGGCCGGAGCGCGCGGGCAGCCGTCTTCCGCCGGACGTGGTGCCGATCGATCTCGAGTACGACGCCAGCGATCCCGATCGCCGCTTGTTGTTGGCCGGGTGACGTCACCGCTGACGCTGGCGCTCGACGCCTCGACTTACTCCGGTACCGTCGCCTTGTTGTGCGGCGCCGACGAGCTCGCCGCGTGTGAAGTGCCGATGCGCAGTCCGGGGCGCGAGTCTCTGCTGCCTGCGATCGCCGACTTGATGCAGCGCTCGGGCGCGGCGATCGGCGATGTGGAGCGCATCGCCTGCGGCAGCGGCCCCGGCAGCTTCACGGGCCTGCGCATTGCGGCATCCATCGGCAA
Organism: Gemmatimonadaceae bacterium; assembly: GCA_035496295.1. Lineage (GTDB taxonomy): Bacteria > Gemmatimonadota > Gemmatimonadetes > Gemmatimonadales > Gemmatimonadaceae > JADGGM01. The sequence goes on along the minus strand of DATJET010000154.1, from coordinate 30,914 downwards.
GGCGCTCGCACTTGGCGCACGCGCGAGCGAGGGTCAACGGATCCCGTTTTACGGCGTGTCGTCGCTCCTGCTCGTCGTGGCAGGAAACGAAATCGCGCGACGGCCGGGGCGATACGTCGCAGTGCTCGATGCGCTACGTGGTGACGTCTTCACGGCAGCCTTCGAGGTCGGCGAGCAACTCGATATCGTGGAGGTCGATCCCACTTCTGTCCAACCGCGCGCTGACATCGATGCCTATGCGACGCGATTCGGCGCTCGACTCGTCGGTCCGGAGCATGCGGATCATTTCGCGCCGCATGCGCGCGGGGTCGCGCGTCTGCACGCCATGCTCGATGATGCCGTGCCCGCCGATCTCGAAAGCTGGGAGCCTAACTATGGCCGCGCCGCTGAGGCACAGGTGCGTTGGGAGAAAGCACACGGCCGGCCATTGAGGAGCCGGTGACCGGATGCGGCCGACTGTTCGACTTCCGCCGCTTCCGCACCGCGAGACGGGCGATGGCATACGCGTTCGCTTCGCGACCGCATCGGACATCGATCGCGTCGTCCAGCTCGAGACCGAAGCGTTCAGCGACGCGTGGACGCGGTCGTCGTTCGAGCATGTCTTGACCGATACGCGGTCGTTGTTCGCGGTCGCGTGCGGAGACGACGGTCTCGTTCATGGATACGTTGTCGCGTGGTACGTTGCGGACGAGGGCGAGATCGCGAACCTCGCCGTCGCGTCGACATCACGGCGACGCGGCATCGGTGGCATGTTGCTCGACACGGCACTCGATACGGCGCGTACTCGGGACGCGGCTTCGGTGTATCTCGAGGTGCGCGACTCGAACGAGAACGCGCGATCGTTGTACGCGTCCCGCGGCTTCGAACAGGTGATGCGCCGCCGGCGCTACTATCGGTCTCCCACCGAAGATGCGCTCGTGCTCAAACTCGACTTGCGATCGCCGCGGACTCATGCGCCGCGATGATTTGTACCTGTTCGCGTTCGTTTGCTGGCGGCCCGATGGCTGCTTGTCTATACTGTCGTCCGCGAGTGATCTCGCCATCTGCCAGGAGGCATTGTGAGTCGAAGCTTGAATAAAGTCACGCTGATCGGAAACCTCGGCGCCGATCCTGAGGTGCGTTCCACATCGGGCGGAAACCGCGTGGCGACGTTTTCACTCGCCACCAGCCGGAGCTGGAACGGGCCTTCTGGAGACCGGCAAGAGAAAACCGAGTGGCACCGCTGCGTCGTGTGGAATTCCAAGGTGAGCCAACTGGCAGACATCGTCGAGCGGTACCTCAAGAAGGGCGACAAAGTGTACGTCGAAGGGCGTATCGAGTACCGGCAATGGCAGGACAAGGAAAACCAGACGCGCTACATGACCGAGATCAACGTGCGCGAGATGATCATGCTCTCGGGTCGCGCAGGCGCTGGCGCAGACGGAATGGACGGCGAGCCGGCCCGCAGTCGCGCGTCGTCCGACCGATCTCGCGGCGCAGTCGGCTCGTCCGCAAGCTCAGCAAGCGGTGGTGGCGCGAGTGGAGAATTCGAGGACTTCAAGGGCTCACTCGAAGAGGGAGACGACGATCTTCCATTCTGACCGAGTGCACTCGGTCAGCCGTGACTCGGACGTATCCGGCGCGTCTCACTAGCGAGGAGCCGGGCGCGCCACACACGCCCGGACTTGCTCATCGCTCCCGCTGGTTCCCGCACCGATCATGAGGCGTACATGCGTCCGTTCACGCACTCCGCAGCTCATGGGCACTCGGCCACGCGCCCGAACAGTCATGCTGGCTGGTTAGTCGCGCTGCTCGCCGTAGTGGCCGTATCGACGGCGCTTCCCGCCCAACAGGACTCGACCTCGCAGCCTGCTCCCGCTCCGCAAACGCCGCCCGCGCAAGCGCCGGCTCCCGCGGACACACAGGCTGTCCACCAGTCCGCGGACACCACGCATGTGCCGGCAGCGGTCATGACGCCGGCGCCGCCCGATACAACTCAGGCCAACCCGTCCGACTCGACTCAGGTGAGCGGGCAAACGCACACGGTCAAGAAGGGTGACACGCTCTGGGATCTGTCGCAGACCTATCTGAACGACCCGTTCCTGTGGCCTGAGATCTACCGCATCAACACCACCATCGTCCGCGACCCGCACTGGATCTATCCGGGTCAGGTGCTGCGCATCCCTGGCGGCAGTGTGCAGAACGTTGCCGATCAGATGGAGCCGCGATTGGCGCCCGAGGCCGTCCCGATGCGCTCGGGCGGACCAACGGTGTTCCACGAAGACTTCTCCAAGCGACTCTCTGGTGGCAGTCATCTCGAGCCCACGTCGCTCGAGTACGCGCACACGCCGGTTCGCGTCGGTGAGTTCTACGCGGCGCCGTGGTTGGGCGCCGTCGGCGGACCCAAAGCGCAGGGCAAGCTGGTCGCCACCGCCGAGATTCCCGGCATCGCCAAGACGGAGTCCGTCGCCGAGCGACTTGGTCCGGCGACGCGCGCGTACATCACGTTGCCCGCTGGCATCGTCGCCGCAAAGGGCGATCGTCTGGTCGTGTTCAAGCGCGGCCAAGTGTTGACCGATGGCGGACAGGTGATGCAGCCCACCGCGATCGTGCAGGTCGAAGCCACCGATAACGGCGGCGAAGCGACGACAGTGCGCATCATTCAGCAGTACGACGAAGTGGAGATCGGTCAGAGCGTGATGCCGCTCGATCGATTCAACATGTCCACGGACGCGCACGCCGCGCCGCTCGCGTTGGGACCGCAGGCTCACGTGATCTTCGTTCCGTCGCGCGCAGTGCTGCCGTCGGTCGGCAGCTATGTGATTCTCGATGCGACCACCAAAGATGGCGTGAAGCTCGGCGACGAATTCACGCTGTATCGCCCGCGCGAGAAGGCGCCGATTCCCGGCACATCCGATCAGGTGACGCTGCCCGAAGAACCCATCGCGCTGGCGCAAGTCGTGAAGGTGACGGACCGCGGCACCACAGCGATCATCCTGGACCAGCGTCATCCGTCGATCAAGGAAGGCACGGCCGCACGCCTCACCGCGCGTATGCCGTGATCACTGGCCTCGCCGTGCAAGAGCACGGCACGATCGCACGATGATGTAGATGGGGATGGCGCACACTTACGCGCCTTCCCCGTCTCCTTTTTTTGCGGGAAAAATTGGGCGGCCCATGTACGGATCTGCCTGATCCTCAGTAGATTACGCACCGACATGATCGCACTCGCGCATGCCGTCGCCATAGTGTTGTATCTCGCTGCTGCGGGATTGGCGGCCATTCCGTTCGCGCGTCCAATTCGGGCCCCGGTACGCAGCGTTGTTTGGGTTCTGGCGGCCGGCATCGCGATTCACGCGGCCGCGCTCGTTCAGTTCGTGCGCATCCACAACGAGCCGCCGCTTACCGGACTCGGTCCGGCGATGTCGTTCGCGGCGCTGCTCGTCGCGATCACGCTGCTGACCGTCGAAGCGCTCGCCCGTGAAGTGAGCCTGACACTGTTCGCGGCTCCGCTTGCCGCTCTGCTCACAGGTTTTGCCTCGCTCACCGGCATGGTCCCGGGCCCCGAGGCGAACGGTATGCGCGGCGTATGGCTCACCTCGCACATCGCCCTCAGCTTTCTCGGCATCGCGGCGTTCGCGACGGCAGCGGGCGCGGGCGTGATGTATCTGGTCGAACGACGCGAGCTCAAGTCGCACCGGTTCGGCGCGATCTTCCGGTTTTTCCCGCCACTCGAGACGCTCGACCGTGTGAATCACGTGGCCGTTGTTGCGGGATGGCTCGCGCTCACTGTCGGCATCGGTCTGGCGTCGAGCTACGCGCTCGAGTATCGGACCGGACACGCGATCAAAATGGTGTGGGCGTACAGTGCGTGGCTCGCCGTCACTGCGCTCACCATCGGACGAGTCGTACGCGGTTGGTGTGCGCATCGCGCGGCGATGCTCACCAACGTGCTCTTCGCCGGCGTGGTGGTGCTCTACATCGCCTTCCGCGTGATCGACCCGCTCAAGGGCCGCTTCCTGTGAGCGCGTATCCGATCGCGCTCGACGGCGCGCGCGTGGATGCGCTGATCGTCGGCGGCGGCAGCGTAGCCGAGCGAAAAGCGAAGGCGCTGCTCGAGTCGGGTGCTCGCGTGCGCATCGTGGCCTCGTCGCCGAGCGCAGGCGTGCGGGAATTGGCCGGCGAGCGGTGCACGATCGAGGCGCGCGCGTTCGTGCCGTCCGACGTATCGCCTAACGGCGCCGCGGGCCGCACAACCCTCGTCATCGCTGCCACCGACCGCGCCGACGTCAACGCGCGCGTGGTGGACGCCGCTCGTGCGTTAGGCGTCCTCGTCAACGTGGCCGACGATCCCGGCGCCGGTACCTTCCTGACGCTGGCCACGCATCGCGCGGGCGACCTCGTGGTCGCCGTGACAGCGGGCGGCGTGCCGGGTGTCGCGGTGCGCGTGCGCGATGCAATCGCATCGCGCTTCGACGCTCGCTACGCCGCCGCCGTGTCCGCGCTCGCGCGCCTCCGCCGGCGCCTGCTCGACGCCGGCTCCCGCGACGAATGGCGCAAGGCGTCCGCCTCGCTCGTCGGCGAAACGTTCTGCGAAACAGTGGAGAGCGGCGCGTTCACGCAGGAGCTGGCGGCGTGGCGCTGATCGTCGCCGGGTTGAGCCATCACACCGCGCCGATCGCGGTGCGCGAGCAGGTGGCGGTCTCCGCGCACGAGACACCGCGCGTTCTCGAGGAGCTGGCGCAGGCGACGTCAGCCTCGGAGCTCGCGCTGCTGTCGACCTGCAACCGCACGGAAGTCTACGTGGTGGAGGGCGACGCGGCCGCGGCGCCGGGCATCTGGGCGCACCTGTCGCGTCGGTTAGGCGGAGGCACCGACGCCGCGTCGTACGGTTACGTCCGCCGCGATCGCGAGGCGGCGGCACACCTGTACCGCGTCGCGTCCGGCCTCGACTCCATGATCCTCGGCGAAGCGCAGATTCACGGGCAGGTGCGCGACGCGTGGGAGGCCAGCCGCAACACGTCGCGCGCGATTCTCAACCGCCTGTTCCAGTCGTCGCTGCTCGTCGCGTCGCGCGTGCGCACGGAGACCGCCGTTGGGCGAGGCGCCGCATCGGTGAGCTCGGCCGCGGTGCAGTTGGCGAAGAAAATCTTCGGCTCGCTCGCTGGACGTCGCGCGATGGTGCTCGGCGCCGGTGACATGGCGGATCTCGCGCTGGAGTGTCTCGTGAGCGAGGGCGTTCGCACCGCGATCGTTGCCAACCGCACCCACGAGCGCGCGGTGGCGCTCGCGGAACGGCACGGCGCTGAAGCGCTCCGCTACGACGATTGTTGGGCGAGGCTCGCCGATGTCGACGTCCTGCTGTGCTCCACCGCGTCGCCACATGCGATGGTCGAGCGCGCGCAGGTCGAGCCCGCGATGCGCCAGCGCGGCGATCGTCCGCTGTGCATCCTCGACATCGCACTGCCGCGCGACGTTGCCGCCGATGTCGGGATGCTCGATAACGTCTTCCTCTACGACCTGGACGATCTGCGCTCGGTAGTGGCGACGAACCTCGAGCGCCGCCGTCAGGAGTTGCCCACCGCGGAATCGGTGATCGCCGAAGAAGTGGAGCTGTACTGGCAGTGGGTGGCCGGGTTGGCTGCTGTGCCGGTGCTCCGCACGTTCCGTTCGCAGATGAACCAGGTCCGCGAAGACGAGCTCGCGCGCGCCCTGAAGAAACTCGCGCACCTTGCGCCAGATGACCGCGCGGCGGTCGACCTCTTTTCCCGAGCCCTGATGAACAAATTCCTGCACGAGCCGAGCGTGCGACTGCGCGCGGCGTCGGCGAACGGACACGGTCTGGCGATCGTCGACGCGCTCCGGTACTTGTTTGCGCTCGAGCCGTCGGACGGCGACGCGCAGCCGGATGATGTGCCTGACTCCGAGAGCCGCTGATGGGGCGACGCGTCCTCATCACAGGCGGCGCGGGGTTCATCGGATCCCACGTCGCACAGGCCTTCGTGGCCGCCGGCGATGACGTCACCGTTCTCGACAATCTTTCGACAGGCAAGCGCGATCAGGTGCCGCGTGAGGCCGCGTTCCATCACCTCGACATCACATCGCCCGACGCCGCGCGCCTCGTGCGCGACGGACGGTTCGATGTCCTCTGCCACCTCGCCGCACAGATTGACGTGCGCAAGAGCGTGGCCGATCCGGCGGCGGATGCCCAACTGAACATCGGCGGCTCGCTCAATCTCCTCGAGGCGGTGCGCGCATCGGGGAACGGCACGCGCCCCACCACGCGCTTCGTGTTTTCGTCCACGGGCGGCGCGGTCTACGGGGACCTCGTCGAGCCGCCCACGTCCGAGACGTCGCCCAAAGATCCGCAGTCGCCGTACGGTACGGCGAAGCTCAGCGTGGAGTACTACATGGGCTACTTCGCGCGCGTGCACGGTTTGGACACCGTGGCGTTGCGCTACTCGAACGTCTATGGCCCGCGACAGGACCCGCACGGCGAAGCCGGTGTCGTCGCGATTTTCTGCGACCGGCTGATCGACGGCGCGCCGCTCACGATCTTTGGCGACGGCAAGCAGACGCGGGATTACGTGTACGCCGGCGACGTCGCGCGCGCCAACGTACTTGCGTCATCCGCGACGCTGCCGCCCGTGTCGGCGCTCGACACGCGTGCGTTCAACATCGGCACGTCCATCGAGACGGATGTGGTGGAGCTGGCGGCGACGCTCAAGCGGTTGTCGGGCGGTTCGAGCCCCGTGCAGCACGCGCCGGCGCGTGCGGGCGAGCAGCTGCGCTCGGCAATCGCGTTCGACAAGGCAGCGCGTACCCTCGGCTGGCGGCCCGCCGTCGCGTTAGGCGACGGACTGCGCCAAACCTACGACTGGTTCAAGCAACGACGCGCGGAGGCACGCTCGTGATGGCACCTGTTCCCGTGGTCACGCAGATCGGCGGCGCCATTCCCACGGCGCCCATCGACATGATCACGCACGCGTCGCTCGTGACGCAAATCGTGTTGGGCGTGCTCGTGCTTCTGTCGCTCATGAGTTGGGCGATCATGCTGGCCAAATGGTGGGAGTTCCGCCGCACCGATCGCGTCGGCCGAGCGTTCACACGCGAGTTCGCGCGAGCGCCGGCGCTCGACACCGCCACCGGCATCGTGCGGCGGAGCGCGGCCAGTCCGTTCACGCGCGTGTTCTCGCGTGCCGTCAACTTCTTCGCCGAGATGAAGCCCGGTGCGCTGCGCGACGCGACGAGCTCGCCGCTCAGCGGCTCGCAGGTGGAAGCGCTGCGCCTCGTGCTGGACTCCGAGACGTCGGAGGAGCGCGACCGGTTGTCGCACTTCATCCCGTGGCTCGCGACGATCGGCTCGGTGAGCCCGCTCATCGGACTCTTCGGCACTGTGTTAGGCGTGATCGACGCGTTCATGGGCATCGCCACCAAGGGGTCGGGCAACCTGAGCGCGGTCGCGCCGGGCGTCGCCGAGGCGCTCACGGCTACCGCGGCTGCCCTGGCGGTCGCCATTCCCGCGGTGTTCGGGTACAACATCTTTGCCGCGCGGTTGAACCGGTTGGAGAACGAGCTCGAGGGCTTCGGCACGGAGATCATCGCCATGATGGTGCGCGAGGGCCGGATCTAGATGTCGCGCCGTACGCGCGGGAAGGGCCTGGCGCTCAACGCCGACATCAACGTCGTGAGCCTCATCGACGTGATGATGCTCCTCATGGTGATCTTCATGATCACGGCGCCGATGATGCAGGGCGGTGTCGACATAGCGCTGCCCGTCGCCGAAGCACGGCCGCTCGAGGCACGCTCGAGTCTCGTCGTGTCGATCGACCACTCGGGTCAGATTTACGTCGATGAGGACAAGTTCACGTACGCCGAGTTCCGCTCGACGTTCAAGGCGCTGGCGTCACGGCGCGGGCGCAACGGCATCTATCTGCGCGCCGACCGCGGCGTCCCGTACGGCACGGTGGTGCAGGTGCTGGCCGTGATGCGCGGCGCGGGCGTTGGCGACGTCGGACTCGTCGCCCAACCAGAGGACATCACGAAGTGAGGGTGGCTGCGCGCAGCGACGCCAGAGGCGCCCGACTCGGCGGTCCGTTAGGCATGTCGCTTGCGCTGCACGCGGCGGTGGTGGCGTTGTTCGTCGTTGTCCATCCCACCGCGTCGCGGTCGCTGCCGCCCATGTACCGCGTCAACATCGTCGCGGCGCCGCCTGGCCCGCGTGCCGCGGGCGTCGTCACGCCCACACCGCCCGCCACGGCGCCCGCGGAAAAGGCGCCGCCCGTGCCTAAACGAGCGGAGCAGATCCAGAAGGCGATGCCGATGCCGGCCAAGACCAAGGCGCCGCCCCCGCGCAAGAAAACGCCGCCCGCGACACCGACACCGGATGTGGCACCAGCCAAGCCGACCACGCCGCCACCCAAGGCCGGCGGCGGCCCCGAAGGCGGTCGCGGAACCGATGTCGCCAGCGTGCACACGGAAGGCGTCGACTTCCCGTTCCCTGGATATCTCGAAAACATTGTGCGCCAGATAGCGCTCCGCTTCCATGCGCCCGGGAACTCGAGCAATACAGCCGAGGTAATGTTCCTCATTCGCCGCGACGGATCGGTGTCCGACTTCCGGTTCGTCACGCGCTCGGGAAACTTCGCCTTCGACCTCGACTGCCAGGGCGCAGTGGATGCGGCGGCGCAGGTGAAAGCGTTCGGTCCGCTCCCAACCGGCTTCGCCGACGATGTGCTGCCGGTCATCTTCAGCTTCGATCCACGGGTGCTCCACTAGATGCAGCAGACGCAGCGACTGATCACGTGCGCCGCACTGGCGGCGTGCCTCGGCGTTCCCGCGCGCGCGACGGCCCAGCAACAGGACACCACGCGAGGCGTACGCATCGGGCTCACGTACCAACCGGGTACCAAGCCTGGCGTGGTCGTGTTTCCCGTGAGCGGAGCGGGAGGCGATTCGCTCCAGGCGATCGTCCAGCGCGATTTCGACTACGGTGATCGCATCGAGGTGATCGATGGCGATGCCGTCCAGCAGACGGCCAAACAGCAGGCAGCGAAAAACGCCATCGACTTCACGGTGTGGAAGTCGCTGAGTGCGGCGGCGGTGGTGCAGATCTCGGTCATGGGGAGCACCGCGCACGTGAACGTGTACGATGTCGCAGCGAAGAAGGTGGCTGCCTCGCACGACGTGCAGGTGTCCGGCTCGCCGACCGCCGAGAATTGGCGGATGAGCGTGCACGCGATGGCCGACCAGATCGAGCAGTGGATTACCGGCGTCCACGGCATTGCGGCCACGCGCATCCTGTACGTGCGCGGCAATCGTATTTACGTTATAGACTCCGACGGGTTCGGCGAGCATCCCGTGAGCGAGCCGGGAACAGTCCTGGCTCCGGCTTGGTCGCCCGACGGACGCACCATCGCGTTCAGCGAGTTGGTGCGGGGCGGTTGGAATATCGTCATTCGCGATGTCGCGACGGGCGGCGAGCACAGCGTGACGGCGACGCCCGGCGGACTGAACATCACGCCGGCGTTCTCGCCCGATGGGCAATCGTTGTGCTACGCGCACGGCGAGGAGAACGGGACCGATCTCTACATGGTGAGCGCGTCGGGCAGCGGATCCGGGCGGCGCGTCACGGTTGGGCGGGGGACCGACAACGTGTCGCCGACGTTCAGCCCGGACGGCGCGCGGTTGGCGTTCACGTCGGGCCGCGCCGGACACCCCGAGGTGTATACGTCCGACGTGGACGGGTCTAACGTAGCGTTGTTGACGCCGTTCAACTTCGGCGATCAGAACTATCGCAGCAATCCCGACTGGTCTCCCGACGGTCGACTGATCGCGTTCCAGTCGCAGCTCGACGGGCGCTTTCAGATCATGACGATCACGCTGCGGGACCAGACGGTGAAGCAGTTGACGAGCGAGGGGATCAACGAGGATCCCACGTGGGCGCCCGACGGGCGCCATCTCGCATTCACGTCGTCGCGCACGGGCGTGAAGGAGATTTTCGTACTCGACGCCGAGTCCGGGCGCGCACGGCAATTGACACACGATGCAGGCGCGCGGCTCGCGGCCTGGTCGCACTCGACGGGCGCACCGTAGTTCGTTGGCTCTGCACTGGACCACATCTCACCGGGGGATTCCTCATGACTGGTAAGACCCGCCTCCTGCCGTTCCTGCTGCTCGCCGTGTCTGCTGCCGCGGTGGCCTGCTCGCACAAGCCACCCGCAACGACGCCGACGCCGACTGGTCCGAATCAGGACAGCATCAATGCGGAGAATGCACGCCGCGATTCGATTGCACGGGCGGAGGCGGCGCGTCGCGATTCGATCGCGCGCGCGCAAGCGGATGCGGACAAGATGCGGAATGGGCGCGATGCGGCCACGAAGGCCCTCACGCAAGTGATCTACTTCGACTTCGACAGCGATGCGCTCAAGGATGACGCGCGGTCCACGCTCGATGCGAAGATCGGCATCCTGAACTCCAATCCGGGCGTCAAGCTGCGCGTGGGCGGCAACACCGACGAGCGCGGTTCCGACGAATACAACCTCGCGTTAGGCCAACGCCGCGCGGCGGCCGCGAAGCGCTATCTCACCGATCACGGCATCGCAGGCGACCGGATCGACATCATCAGCTACGGCGAGGAGCGGCCGGTCGCGACGGGCCACGATGAGTCCTCGTGGTCGCAGAACCGCCGCGACGAGTTCGAGATCACGGCCGGCGCCGACCAGATCAAGGGAGCCCCATGAAGACCGTCCTCCGGCGTCTCGCTCCGGTCGCGCTCGTGGCGACCGGGGCGTGCTTCGCCACCAGCAACGACGTGAAGATGCTGCAGCTCCAGGTCGACTCCCTGCGCACCGCCAACGCGCGCTCGGACTCCGTGCGCGCCGCCCAACTGGCCCAGGTGGTCGCGACGCTCGGCCTCGTGCGCGATTCGTTAGGCAACGTGAGCGGGCACGTGGTCAAGATGCAGGGCGACATGCGGGGCGATCTGCACGACGTGAACGAGCAGCTGCTGCAGATCCAGCAGCTCACGGGACAGAGCCAGAATCGCCTGCAGGAGCTCCGCGCATCGATCGAGCAGCGCAACCAGGACATGGGTGAAGCCGCGGCGCCCGCGACGACCGGCGCCAGGGGTGCGACCACGCCGACGGGCACGTCGCCCGCACCGGGCGCGCCGGGATCCAACGAGCCCGGGCCGAACCAACTCTACCAGTTAGGCATGGAGCAGCTGCAGCGCGGCAGCCCGAGCACCGCGGTCCAGGCGTTCCAGAAGCTGCTGCAGGACTATCCGACGGCCGACATTTCGCCCGAAGCGCAGTTCTATCTCGGCGAAGCGTATCGCGCCCAGGGCAACGCGGCAGCCGCGGACAGCGCCTATGCCATGGTCATCCAGAAGTACCCGAAGTCGCCGCACGCGCCGACCGCGTTGTACAAGCGCGCGCTCTACCTGGAGCAGCAGGGCAACGCGACGGCCGCGCGGGCACTACTCAACCAGCTCATCTCCACGTACCCGCAGTCGGATGAAGCCGCGCTGGCGCGCGATCATCTGCGCGAGCTGAAGTGAGCACGGAGCAGACGGCGCAGTGGAGCAACGCTTTGCAAACCACACGGGCGGCGAAATGCCCTTCCTCGATCACCTCGAGGAACTGCGCTGGCGCATCATCTGGTCGCTGGCGGCGCTCGTCGTAGGCGTCGGTCTCGCGTTCGTCCTGCTCATGAAAATCGATGTGATCGGGCTCCTCGAGGGCCCGATCAAGCCGTACCTGCACGGCCGCAAGCTCGTGTACACGCATCCCGGCGACCCATTCACGATCGTGCTCAACGCCTCGATCGTGCTCGGCATCGTCCTCGCGCTGCCGGTCATCATCTATCAGATCTGGGCGTTCGTCGCGCCGGCCCTGTACAAGCACGAGAAGAAACTCGTGATACCGGTGTTCACGTTCGCGACGCTGCTGTTTCTCTCCGGCGTGTGCCTGTCGTTCTTCGTCGTGCTGCCGCTCGCGGTCGAATGGCTGATGAGCTTCCAGACGCAGGCGCTCGAGCCGATGATCACGGCCACCGAGTACTTCGGGTTCGCGACCAGCATGGCGCTCGCGTTCGGGCTGTGCTTCGAGCTGCCGATCGTCATCCTCGCGCTGGCGGCGTTAGGCATCGTGACGCCGCAGTTCCTGAACAAATATCGGCGCCACGCGATCGTGATCTGCGTGATCATCGGCGCGTTCCTCACGCCGGGCGACCTGGTCTGGACGACCATCGCGATGGCGGTACCGTTGTACCTGTTGTACGAGGTGAGCGTCGTCCTCACGTACGGCGTGCACCGCCGGCGCATGCGTCGCCAAGCCGAGCGGGACGCGAACACCGCTGAGGTGGAGGGCGCGGAGCGGCGCGGAGCGACGGCGTGATCCGGCGCGTGCTCGCGGCCGCGGCCGTCCTCGCGCTGCCGTTAGGCGGCGGCGCGGCGGCGCAGGGAATCCCGATCAACCCGCCGCCCCAGCCGACCCCGATTTTTCCGGACACGACGAAGCCGATCTTCCGCCAGCCGCAGCCCGGCGACACGACGCGGGGCGACACGTCGCGCGTCAAAAAAGAGCTCGTGAAATGGAACGAGCCCGATTCCGTGATGAACGCGCTCATGAGCCGGACGGGCTACGTCACCACGCGCTACCAGGGCAACACGGCCGTATTCAACGCGCCCAGCCACGCGCTGCAGCTCTCCGGGCAGGGCGCGGTGCAGCGCGAGCAGACCGTGCTCGTGTCCGACACCATCGAGTACAACGACTCGTCACGCATCGTCAAGGCGCGCAATGCGCCTAACGACACCACCATCTTGCGCGACCCCGGCGCCCAGACGTCGGACCTGGTCACGTTGGGCGGCCTCGAGTACGACATCGGCAACCACAAGGGCATCGCCAACCGGTTGACCACGTCATCGTCGCAGGCGAATCAGACCTGGTACGTAGGCGGCGAGCGCGGCGCCGTCCTCGGCGACACGACCGGCCACGGTCACAACACCTCGTATGCCTTGGATGGATCGGTCACCAGCTGCGACCTGCCCGATCCGCACTACCACTTCCAGGCGAAAGAACTCAAGATGGTCACGCGGCGCCTGCTCGTCGCCCGACCGGCGGTGCTCTACATCCAGGACATTCCCGTCCTGTGGCTGCCATTCATTTTCCAGGACATGCGGACCGGACGCCGCAGCGGCATCATCCCGCCGCGCTTCGGCCTCTCGGACATCGTGCGCACGTCAGCGTCGTACCAGCGCGAGGTCGACAACCTCGGCTACTACTTCGCGATCAACGAGTACACGGACGCGACGGTGTCATTGGACTGGCGGAGCGGCAACAACGCGCAGAACGGCAACATTGGATGGACGCGCTGGAACGGCGAGTTCGAGTACCGCTGGCTCGACCGGTTCCTCGCGGGACGCGTCGGGCTGTCGTACTCCACGTTCAGCGATGGCCAGAAGAGTACCAACATCTCGTGGTCGCACCAGCAGCAGTTCTCACAGACGAGCAGCCTCAACGCATCGATCAATTACTCGAGCAACACCACGGCGATCCGACGGCAGGCGTTCAACGTGGCGCAGGCGCTCGCTGCCATCGCGTCGGCGGTCAACTTTCAGCAGGCGCTCGGTCCCGCGAACCTGAGCATAGGCGGCACGCGCACGCAGTACACCGGCCGCAAGGAGATCGACCAGAACTTCCCGAACCTGAGCATCTCGACGAAGCCGGTGAGCGTCGGCCAGTGGTTCCTGTGGTCGCCGCAGTTCTCGCTCAACAACACCGAGAACCTGAACATGGACGCGGCGCCGTTCATCTTCACGCCGGGGAAAAACGGTCAACCGTTCGACAGCACGCAGGTGAAGGCGAGCCAGCGCAACACAACGGCATCGTTCCAGACACCGGTGCGGATTTTCGGCTTCACGTGGCAGAACGGTTTCTCGTTGTCGGACAAGCAGAACAATTTCCCGCAAGCGTTCGACGTGCGCGATTTCAACACCGGCGCGCTCATCACGCGGCGCATGTACGCGCAGAGCTACCTCACGTCGATCGACTGGCAGACGGGCATCAGCCTGCCCGCGCTCATGCAGAGCACGCTCAAGCTGTCGCCGTTCATCGCAATCGTGAACGCCGATCAGACGAGCGGCTTCTGGGTGCGCAGCCAACTGAGCGGCGGCCAGTTCGTGCACCAATCGAAAACGCTGCAGTACGGTCTCTCGAGCTCGCCGACGTTGTTCGGATTCTTTCCGGGCTTCGGACCGTTCACGCGAATCCGTCACTCGATTGAGCCGCGCATCACGTTCACATACTCGCCGGCCTCGAACGTGAGCGACGACTATCTGCGCGCGCTGAACAAGACGCGCGCCACCTACCTGGGTGGCCTGCCTCAAGAGAACATCACCATGCAGTTGGACCAGGTGTTCGAGGCGAAGCTCCGGAGCAAGAACGACACGAATCCGGACGCGGGACAGAAGATCAAGTTGCTCGCGCTGAGCTTCGATCCGTTGAGCTACGACTTCGAGCGCGCCAAGGTGACGCACGCGTCGGGCTTCAACACGTCCACGTTCGGCTACCGCGTGAGCTCGGACCTGTTGCCGGGCTTCGATCTCGCGGTGCAATACTCGTTGTTCCAGGGCGATCTGCAGAGCGACACGGCCAAGTTCAAACCGTTCCGCACGAGCATCACTGCGTCGTTCACGATCGGGAAGAACAACAATCCCATCACAGCGCTCTCGAAAATTTTCGGGAACGGGGACACGACGGCAAACCAGTCGGCGCAGGCGCTCAATCAGCAGCCGGTGATCGCGGGTCCAGGCGGCGTGCGACAGCCGATCGGTATTCCGACGGGCGCAGGCTGGACGGCGTCGTTTCAGTTTTCATCGACGCAGAGCAGACCGATACCCGGTGCGCGCGTGATCGACCCGCGCGCGACGTGTCAGGTGCTGATCAACGATCCGATCAACTATCAGCGGTGCTTGAACACGCCGCAGCCGGCAGACACGCTGCAACAGACCATCGCCGGCGGTGCGCCGTTCGTGACGCCGCCGCTCACAACGCTGCGCGCGAACGCGTCCTTCAGTTTGACGCCCAAGTGGGCGCTGCAGTGGTCGACGGGCTACGACTTCCACCTGCACGAGTTCTCCGACCAGGACGTGGGCCTCCAGCGCGACATGCACGACTGGCGGGCGATCTTCCACTTCTCGCGCGCGCCTAACGGAAACTTCGCGTTCAGTTTCTACATCGCGCTCAAGGCGGAGCCCGATCTCAAGTTCGACTACAACCGGTCGACGTATCGGCCGCAGGAAGGGTCCGTACCGTAGGGAACACGCGAGGCGTGCGTTTACGCTCATGTTGTAACGGACAAAGCACGGACGCATCGGACGAGACCGGATCGTTCTGCTGCAAGGCAGGGCTCGTCTTTGGCAGCTGGCTTGAGGCTTCTTTGTTTAAAAATCTCCGTTAGCCAGCGACGTCGGACGGGCTTTCATCCGCGGCAGCGCAAACCGGTGGTGTCCGAAGTGTCCGTGCTTTGTCCGTTACAGCTTGAGCGTAGATGCCAGAGTGTCGCACGGCAGGATCGCTAGCTGTCCCCAGAGAGGGACGGCTTCGCGTTGGGCCGCGTAGCAATTCCTTGATGTGATTGACGTTGACGCGCCGTAGCGTTCGGCGCGACCTGTGCATTTGGAGCGAGCATATGCCGATGGAGCTCGCAATGCGTCGCACGACTATAGTGGTTGGTGCCGTGGTCGCACTCGCCGCTTGCTCGACCTCGGATCGCGTGACGGGGAACAACTTCAACCTCACGCCGCCCAGCAATCTGACATATCAGCTGATCCCGAGCGGGAATGCCGACGAACCCGTAGGCATCGACTTGCGTTGGGATCCGGTGAACGATCCCAACATCTCCGACTACGCGGTGTTCTCGAGGGCGTCGACGAGCGATCAGTGGAGTCTGCGGGCGCAGACCACGTCGCCGTCGTTCGAGGATCTCGGGCAGCCGGATCTGCAGTACTACGTGGCCTCGGAGGCGGCGGACGGATCGATGAGCACGCCGTCCAACGTCGTCACCGTGGACAACACCAACAAACTGCCGCCGCCAGAGGACCTCTCGGCGATCGCGCTCGACCAGGCGGTGGAGCTGTCGTGGTCGCCTAACGCACGGTTGGCCGACCCGTCGGCGTTCAGCTATTATCGCGTGTACTCGACGGTCTACCACCCGAGCCAGAATCTCTGCGACACGCAGTGGGTGCTCGAGGGAACCACGGTGTCCGAGGACTTCATCGCCAGCGGACTGCCCAACGGCCAACCGCGGTGCTTTGACGTGAGCGCCATCAGCTTCGACGGACACGAGAGCGATTGGCCGACTCCGATCGCCATTGCGCCCAGCGCATCGGCCGGTGACGTGGTGGTGTTCGCATCGCAGGACTCGCTTCGAAAGAGCGGCTTCGCGTTCGGGTCGTCGACGCGCACACATGGTGTGACCGCGAGCAGCGCGGGCAGCGACATCGATTTCCGCGTCGATCGTCACGGCGATGGCAGTATGTGGATCGTGCCGGTGAAGTCGGGGACGAGTGTGGCGCTCTACAGCACGCAGCCGATTCCGAATCTCTCCGCGATGAGCGTCGCGCCGCGCAGCGGATTTTCGTCTGGCGCGATCCAGGCGAAGGCCAAGCTTGGCTACGTGATCCAGACCGCTCGAACCGACGGTGTGCACTATGCCAGCGTACGCGTCGCTGCGGTCGGCTCCAACTACATCGTGTTCGAGTGGTCGTACCAGCGCGACGCCGGCGATCCGGTCCTCAATCGTGCGACGATGGGCGGCAGCGCGATCGCACGTTAGTCGGGTAGTCGATACGCAGCGCCGTCATCGCCGCTGGCGGGGCGATGGCGGCGCTGCGTACATTTTCCCCACATGACACAACCGATCTTGCTCGACGGCGACTCGCTTACCGTCGACGCCGTGTATCGCGTGGCCGTCGAGCGTACGCCGGTAACCTTGTCGGATCGCGGCCGCGAGCGCGTGGCCCGCGCTCGCGCGGCCGTCGTCGAAGTCCTCGAGCGCGGTGACGTGGTGTACGGCGTGACCACCGGCTTCGGCAAACTGTCCGAGGTTGCGATTCCGCACGACCGCTTGCGCGAGCTACAAGTGAACCTCGTGCGCAGCCACGCGTCGGGTGTCGGTCCGCTGCTGCCGGAGCGCGAGGTGCGCGCGATGATGCTGCTCCGCGCCAACGTGATCGCAAAGGGCTACTCGGGCGGACGCGCCGAGCTCATCGACCTGTTGACGGGCATGCTCAACGCCGGCGTGACGCCGGAGGTGCCGGAGCAGGGCAGCGTGGGTGCGAGCGGCGATCTCGCTCCGTTAGCACACTTGGCCGGCGCGATGATCGGCGAGGGCATCGTGCGTCGCGACGGCACGCGGGGCCCGTCGGCCGACGTGTTGCGCGCGGCGGGTCTGCGGCCGGTGGTGCTCGAGCCCAAGGAAGGCATCACACTGATCAATGGGACGCAGGCGCACACCGCCATCGCATCGCTCGCGCTCGTGGACGCGCTCCGCATCTGGCGCGCCGCGCACGTAGCCGGTGCGATGTCGCTCGAAGGATTGATGGGCACACCAGTCGCGTTCGACGAGCGCATCCAGACCGCGCGCGGGCAAGTTGGGCAGATCGAATCGGCCGAGCTCCTGCGGGCGCTCCTCGCCGACAGCGAGATCCGCGAATCGCACCGCACGGGCGACCCGCGCGTGCAGGACGCGTACGCACTTCGTTGCATGCCGCAGGTGCACGGTCCGGTGCTCGACGCGCTCGCGTTCGCGGAGTCGGTCATTGCGCGCGAGCTCAACGCCGCCACGGACAATCCGCTCGTCATGGATGGTTCCGAGATGCTGAGCGGCGGCAACTTCCACGGCCAGGCGGTAGCGTTAGTACTCGACGTCATGGCCATCGCGCTCGCCAACCTGGCGACGATCGCCGAGCGGCGCATCGACCGCGTGTTGCATCCCGATCTCAATCACGGGTTGCCGGCGTTTCTCGCGCGCGATGCTGGCGTGAACAGCGGCTTCATGATGGCGCAGGTGACGGCGGCCGCGCTGGCCAGCGAGTGCAAGGTGCTCGCGCATCCCGCGAGCGTCGATACGATACCGACCGGCGGCGGCAAAGAGGATGTCGTGCCGATGGCGATGGGCGCGGCGTGGAAGCTCCGCCGCTCCGTGGAGAACGTGCGCAACGTCCTCGCGATCGAGCTCATGTGCGGCGCGCAGGCCGTTGAGCTCCGCGCGCCGCTCGCGCCCGCGCGTCGCGTCGGCGACGCGGTGGCGATCGTGCGGCGCGTGGTGCCGCCCCTCGACCGCGATCGCGCGCTGAGCGCGGACATCGCCGCGCTCAGCGCCGCGATCGCGTCGGGTGCTTTCGATGCCGTCGCCTTGGCTTCGCCCAAGGCGACGGCTGCTTCCCGTTAGGCGGCACGCCGCGTCGTCCATCGGTCATGCTGTCGTCCCGCTTCGCGCCGTGGCACGTGCCGCTGTTCGCGGCCAAGTACGCGTGGCTCACGCTCCGCCGCCGCCCGATCCTCGTGCACTTCGAGGTCACGATGCGGTGCAACGCACGCTGCGACTTCTGCGACTACTGGAAAACCGATCCATCGGCTCGCGCGCAGGAAGCACGCAGCTTCGCCGACGCGGCGCGCTTTTTCTCGCCGATCATGATCACGTTCACGGGAGGCGAGCCGCTGCTCCGCCGCGATCTCGAGGACCTGGTGGCCGGCGTCGCGCGCGCGGTTCACCTCCGATACATCGCGCTCATCACGCACGGTGGGATGCTCACGGTCGAGCGCGCCCGCTCACTCTGGGACGCCGGCCTCAATCAGTTCAACATCTCGCTCGACTTTCTCGACGAGCGACACGATCACGCGCGCGGCGTCCCCGGACTGTCGCAAAAGATTCTCGGCCTCGTGCCAGGCCTCCGCGCCGCGGGCATCGACAGCATTCGGTTCAACACGGTCATCAAGCGCGACAACCTGTCGGAAATCGTCCCGATCGTTCGCCGCGCGGAAGAGTTGGGCGTTGGCGTGTCCTTCAGCACCTACACGGATCTCAAGAACGGCAACGGTGTGCATCGCCTCGAGTCCGGCCAGTGGCCGGAGCTCGATGAGGTGATCGCCGAGCTCCTGTCGATCAAGCGGCGACGTCGCGGGATCATCGTGAACTCCGACCACTATCTGCGGGAGATTCCCCGTTATGTGCGGGGCGAGATGCACGACCCGTGTCTCTCCGGCCAGCGCACGATCCACGTCAACCCAATGGGATACGTACGCCGGTGCCCGGACTTCCCCAGCGACTTCCACTGGACCGAGTTCCGCACGTACCGGCCGATCGACTGCAACGCGTGCTTTTACGCCTGCCGGGGCGAGTCGCAGGCGCCGCTGACCATCGCGCGGGTCCGCGACATCATGGCCTGAGGTCCGGAGTGTTCGTTCATAGCGGGCGTCGGCGTTACGCGGCGTGCGGCGCAGCAGTCCGTCGTAGGTGGACTAAGCCAAACCTTGTCGCCAGCGCAAGTTACCGGTAACTTACGTGGCCTTCGCCACGCCGGAGCGCGACGCGAAGCCGCCTCGCACACGGAGCCCACCACGCGCTGATGTCGAACGTCGCGAAGCTCAAGAAACGAGCGCTCGAATACGAGCAAAAGAAACAGTTCGACAAGGCGCTCGAGTCGTATGCGCAGATTCTCGATGGGTTGGGCGACCATGTCGATGAGGCCGACGTGGCACTCTACAACCGCGTCGGCGATTTGCTCGTGCGCCGTGGCGACGTACCGGCAGCCGTAGACCACTACGAGAAAGCCGTCGACCTCTACACCGACGGCGGGTTCTTCAACAACGCGATCGCGCTCTGCAACAAGATCCTGCGCAATGCGCCGGGTCGGACGTCGATTTACTACAAGTTGGGCAAGATCAGCGCGAAGAAAGGCTTCGTGAACGACGCGAAGCAGAACTTTCTCGAGTACGCCGATCGGATGCAACGCGCCGGCGAGTTGGAGGAAGCGTTTCGCGCGCTGAAGGAATTCGCCGATCTCTGTCCCGACCAGGACGACATCCGGCTCATGCTCGCCGACCAGTTGGTGCGGAAGGACCGGAAGGGCGAAGCGATCGAGCAGTTGCAGGTGTTGTACGAGAAGTTCCAAGCGGAAGGGCGCACGCGCGAGGCGCGGGCGACCGTCGACCGCATGAAGGCGTTAGACCCGGAGCTCGAGCCGAAGGCCGGACCGGGTCGCCCAACGCCCAAGGCGAACGATCTCGTTTTTCTGGACCTCAACTTCGACTCGCCCCGCGCGGGCTCGGCCGGCGCGCGCGCCAAGGCGGCGCCGCCTCCTGCGCCCGCAGCGCCCGCGAAGCCTGCCCAACCGGCGGCACCGCCGCCGGCACCCGAGCCGGAGCCGGAAGAAATCACGCTCGACGTCGATGTGCCGTTCATCAATTCGCAGGCGGAGATCGAGCCGTCGCCCGACATCGAGCCGGTAGAAGGACTGGAGCGCGCCGACAGCTTCGGCGAGCTGCCGGCCGACGACATGCCGCAGTCGGACGAATTGGTGAGCCACCACGACTCGGACATCATCGTCGGATTCGAGCAGACGACGTTCGATGCGCCGCCCGATGCCGAACCGGATGTGGCGCCGCTCGCCGGTCTGGAGCCGACGCTGTCGGCGGACGACGGGATCCTGTCCGGTGATCCGTTAGGCGGGTTGGGCGAGCTCCAGCTCGACGATGCGGACGATCCAACGCCGGGCGATGCGTCCGAATCCATCGATCTGCCGCTGCTCGAGATCCCGGTGGACGACGTCGACGTGGCCGAGTCCGTGGGCGGCGACCTGACGTTCATCTATACCGGCGACGCGATGCCCGAGGTGCCTAACGACGAGGTCGAGTCGGCCGCGCCCACCGCGGACGTGACCGGATTCGGCGACGATCCGCCGTTCCTCTCCGATCCGTTCCCCGACACCGACGACCTCGATCAGTCGATCGACGCGGCGCTCGACCACGCGAGCGTGGATGCGGACGCCGACCCGCTCGCCGGGCTCCCGGCCATCGATTCCGAGCCGGCCGATGACGCGGCCGACCTGCCGCCGTTGCCGCCCTTGGATGAGACGGTCCCGGCGGTGCATCACCCCGCCGCCGATGCGGCGGTGCAGCGCCTCCGCGCCGTCGTCGAGCGTTCGCCCAACGACTTCGATCTCCGCCGCCAGCTCGCCGAAGCCCTGCTCGAGGAAGGCGAACGCGACCTGGGATTGGCCGAGCTCGAGCACGCCATGTTGGGCTTCGAGACCACCGGCAACCTGCGCAGCGCCAGCGCCATCGCCGAAGAGATGATCCGCGTCGAGCCGGCCAGCGTGCGGTTTCATCAGAAGCGCGTCGAGTACGCCGTGCGCGCCAACGACAAGGCGCGGCTCGTCGATGCGTATCTGTCGCTGGCGGAGTGTCTCTTCGGCAGCGGGCAGCTCGACAAGTCGCGCGCCGTGTACAGCCGCGTTGTGGAGCTCAATCCGGCGGACGAGCGCGCGCGCTCGGCGCTGGCCGCGTTAGGCGGAGATGCGTTCACCGCGACGCCGGGCTCCACGACGCCCATTTCGCGGCCCGCGGTGCGTCCGGCGCCCGTCACACGCACGGACGAACGCGAGGTCGCCGCCACCGCCACACCGCCCGGCGGCTCCGACGCCGACTTCGTCAACCTCGCCGACTGGCTGCGAGAAGACGATACGGCCAAGAGTACTCGCATGGTCGTCGACGTCGGCGAGCCCACGGTCGATCAGCAACAAGTCGATTTCGCCGAGATGTTGAGCATGTTCAAGCAGGGCGTGGCGGCCAACGTGGATGAGACGGACCACGAGAGCCACTATGACCTCGGCGTGGCGTACAAGGAGATGGGATTGTTGGACGAGGCCATCTCCGAATTCCAGAAGGCGCTGCGTGGAACGGAACACCGGGGCCGCACGTACGAGGCACTGGGACAATGCTTCGTCGAGAAGCGCCAATATCAGATCGCGCTGACGATTCTCTCGCGCGCCCTGACGGATCAACACGCGACGGACGATCAACTCGTGGGTGTGCTCTACCTGTTGGGGTACGCATCGGAAGCGCTCGGACGGTTCCCCGACGCGCTCAAGTTCTACGAGCGCGTGTTCGCGGTGGACATCCAGTTCCGCGACATCGGGGATCGATTGGCCGCGGTGGAGCGGAAAGCGCGATGACGGCCATCGCGCAGTCGCGCTCGCGGCGCAATCCGACGTTAGGCGACGTGCAGCGTCCCGTCCGGGAGCCGCTGGCCGCCGTCGGCGAAGAGCTGCAGCGCATCGTCACAGCCGACCTGCCGCTCATCGGCGAGGTGAACGGGCACCTCTTGCTCATGAAGGGCAAGATGTTCCGTCCGACGCTGGCGCTGCTCGCGAGCAGCGTGGCCGGCGATGCCGACGAGCGCGCGGTGACACTCGCTGCGGTGGTCGAGCTGGTGCACCTCGCCACGCTCGTACACGACGACTCGGTCGATCACTCGACGCTGCGCCGCGGCATGCCGACGATCAACTCCCTGTTCACCCATCAGATTTCGGTGATCATGGGAGACTTCCTGTACTCGCGGGCGGTGGTCGAGCTGGCCCGGTTAGGCGACTGGGATGTGCTGCGCGTGCTCGCGCGCGCGACCAACGAGATGACCATCGGCGAGATGCGCCAGCTCACCGCGCTCGACGCACTCGCGTTCGGCGAGGGCGATTACGAGGCGCTCATCCGCTGCAAGACCGCGTCGCTGCTCTCGGCCACGTGCGAAATCGGGGCGATCGCGGGCGGCGGTGCACACCGCAAGCGCTTCGCGCATTATGGTGAGCAGTTAGGCATGGCGTTCCAGGTCGCCGATGATCTGCTGGACTACACGGCGACCAGCGCCGACACCGGCAAGCCGGCGGGCCTCGATCTGCGCGAGCACAAAGTGACGCTGCCGCTCATCGCCGCGCTCCGCACCATGCCGGCGTCGTCGCGGCGTCGCGTCGAGGCGTTGTTCGCGACGCCCGAACCCACCGATGCGGACATCGAAACCGTCATCGCGATCGTAGTCGAACACGGCGGACTCGACTACGCGCGCCGGCGCGGCGTCCAGTACGCACGGGACGCGGAACGGGCGCTGGATGGTTTGCCCAACACGCCCGTGCTCGCCGCCCTCCACGACGCCATCGCTTACGCCATGGATCGGAGACATTGATGGCTCAAGGCTCGTCCAAGCACCGCCCCGGATTCCACGCGCTCGTCCTCACTATCGGCTTCATCGTCGGCGGCCTCCTCACCCAGGTTGCACGCCGCTTTTTGCCCGCCGGCGCCGTCAAGGAGTTTCTCACCTCGGGCGTGACGCCGAGCTGGGGACCGCTGCCAATAGACCTGATCATCATTAAGTTTGCGATAGGCCCGATCGCGCTCGATGTGTCGCTCCTGAGCCTGCTCGGCGTATTGATCGCGTACTTGATTGCCAGATCCCTCTTCTAGGGGGCGTCACCATGGGCTTTGGAAACCTCGGCTTCGGCGAAATCCTCGTCATCGTTCTCATCGTACTGCTGCTCTTCGGTGCGAAGCGCATTCCGGAGATTGCGGGCTCGATGGGGAAGGGGATCCGCGAATTCAAGAAGAGCATGACCGACGTGCAGACGTCGATCACACAGGAAGTCACACCGCGCGATGATCGCGAGCGCCTCCGCGCGCCCGATGCGCAGCCGCGCGCCGAGGAGGCGCGGCCCGAGCCGAAGCGCCTCATCGACAGCTGAGGTGAGGACGACAAAAAAACCGCGCGCCGACTTCCGGCGCGCGGCTTTTTTGTGCGCGGTCCGCGTCCGTTAGCTCGCGGCCTGCCGGTTCTGCTGCTCGATCTGCTTGCGGCGGTCGTCGATCTTGGCGCTCTGGCGCAAGTCGGCGAGGTACTCCTGCACGCGCTGCTGGCGCAGCCGCTGCAGCAGCTGCGTGCGCTGCTGCGTTTTCTGCTTCTGCCAGGCCGCGCGGTCGGCATCGACGCGGCGGTCGACCTTGATCACGAACACCGCATCTCCCGATTTCACGGGCTCACTCACCGTACCGGTGGGCAATCCGAAGGCCGCGCCGACGACTTCGTTCGCCTGCCCCATGCCCGGCACCGGCGAGACGCGCGAGAAGGTCGGGCTCTGCGTTACCGTTAGACCTGCGGCTTTCGCCGCCTGGTCGAACGTCTGTCCTTTCGCGTAGGCGTCGGACACCTGCTGCGCCTTGGGCACGAGCAGGTCGAGCTTCCTCTGGCGAATGAGCTCCGTGCGAATGTCGGCCGTCATGGACGCGACGGTCGGCTTGCCGCCGGGCGTGACCGAGTCGAGTCGCGCGAGGTAGTACGCGTCGTCGGCATCGATCAGGTCACTCGTCTGTCCGACCTTCGCGGTGAACGCCCACGCGCTGACGCTGGGCACGTTGTGTCCATTGAGAGTGAGCGGGTCTCCTTCGGTGGCGTCGACGCGCGTGGTGGTCAGGCCGAGCCGCTTGGTGATCACGTCGAATTCGGCGGGGTTGTCGAGACTCGCGGCGTGGGAGAGCGAGTCCGCGCGACGGTCGCTCACGGCCGCGGACGAGTCTCCTTGCTGAATGCGCAGGAGAATGTGGCGCACGGCGATCGTATCGCCCTTGCGGTCGTCGACCTTGATGAGGTGATAGCCGAATTGCGTTAGGACAGGCGGCGACAGCTCGCCGGGCTTGAGCGAGAACGCGGCCGAGTCGAACGCATGGACGAACTGGCCCTTGGTGACGCGACCCAGATAGCCGCCCTTGACGGCCGACGCCGAGTCTGCCGATTCACGCTTGGCGACGTCATCGAACTTAGCTCCCCCGAGAATCTCCTTCCGGAGGTCTAGGGCATGCTGGTAGACGCGCTCGCTGTCCGCCTTGGTGATCGGGCGGGGAATCATCGCGATCGTCACTACGGCGCGGCCAGGCCGGTCGGCAAACTCGGACTTGTGCTGGTCGAAGTACTGTTGGATCTCGGCCGCGCTCACGTGCACCGCGGAGTCGGGAATCGTCTGCGGGTCGAAGCGCACGAACGACACCTGCGCCGAGTCGTGCGTGTCCTGCCACGCGCGCCACAGTTGGGCATCGGTCACGTAGACTTGCGAGGCGATCTGCTCGAACAACTTCTCCCGCGGCAGCTCGCCGCGATAATACTGCTCGAGCTGCAAGCGGATGCCGGATTGCTGAGCGATCGGACTGGCCAGGTACCGCCGGTACTTGTTGAGGTCGAACTGACCCTCGGTCTGGAATTGCGGGTCCTGTAGAATTTGCGGCGGCGGTTCCTCGAGCGCGGCTTGCTGGATTTCCTCATCCGACACGGTGATGTCGCGCTTCTTGTATTCCTGCTGGAGCAGGATGTTGTTCACCATGTCATTGAACGCGTCGTCTTCGACGCGCTGCTGGTCATCTAGCGACAGCTCTCCCGCGGTCTGTTGTTGGGCGCGCTGAATGGCCTGCGCGCGAACCTGGTCCCAATCGCCGTAGGTGATCTCGGTGCCGTTGACCTTGGCGATGGTGGTGCCCCGCGTGATCGGACCCTGATCACCGAGCCCGGATTGACCGATGTAGACGAACCAGATCAGGAAGGCGGGGACGACGAGATACCAGATCCACTTGGCGTGCGCTCGAAAGACGTGCAGCACCGGAAGTCACTCCGTGTCGAACAGGGGAAGTCTCGCGGACAAGGGGTCGCTCGACGGCCCTCCGCGAACCGCGAAATCTACCGGCTGCGGCGGCGTAAAAGCAAGACAGCGTGTCACTTCCGATTGACTTGAATCGTCCATGAGTTGTATCTTGAGCCGCCTTTAACCGCCTCCCTGGGCGCCATTCCCGAGGGTTTTGAATGGCCAGTTCCGCGCTGATCGATGACCTCCTCAAACAATTCGCCGAGAATCCGCGGCGGGTGTTTGCACGTCTCGCCAACGAGTATCGCAAGCGAGGTGAACTGGATACGGCGATCGAGATCTGCCGCGCGCACGTGCCGCTGCAGCCGACGTACATCTCCGGCTACATCGTGTTAGGCCAGGCGTTGTACGAGACGGGCCAACTGGATGAAGCGCAGAGCACGTTCGAGACCGCGCTCGGCCTCGATCCCGAGAATCTGATCGGCCTCCGTCAGTTAGGCGACATCGCGCGGTCGAAGGGCGACGCCGACGGCGCGCGCGGGTGGTACCGCAGACTGCTCGAGGTCGATCCGCAGAACGACGAAGTCGAGGCGTTGCTGCGCGAGCTCGACGCGCCTGCCGTAGCCACGCCGGCGCCGGCGCCGCAGGCCGAGCACGAGTCGGTTTCGTGGAACGACATCAATCCCGAGAACACGAAGGCGGCCGAGCCGCCGTCCGCCGCAGCCCCGGCAGCCGAGCCGCACGCAGAGCCTGAGAAGAAGCCGCTCGACTTCGACTACGACGTGCTGTCGTCGTTCGGCGAAGCGGAGGCGCTGCCGTCGTTCGAACATCCGGAGCCGGCGGAAGCGGATCACGCTGAAATTGCCGCCATCGAGTCGGCGATCCCGGAGACCCCGGCGCCGGTTGCGCCGACTCCCGCCGCACCGTCTCGTCCGTTCGTCGAGGACGCGTCGTCGTCGCACGATGAGCCGCTGCCCGCGGCATTCATCACGGAGACGATGGCCGAGCTCTACCTTCAGCAAGGACATCGCGAGCAGGCGCTCGACATCTATCGGCTGTTGCTCGCGCAGCGTCCGGGCGACGTGTCGCTGCTCAATCGCATCGCGCGCCTGGAACAGCCCGCGCCGGCGGCGCCCGTCGAGCGCACGGTGCGCGCGTTCTTTGGCCGCTTCGCGAATCGTCGGCCGCCCGGCACACGCACCGAGACGGACATCACGCCCATCGCGATGCCGGCGGTGCCGGAGCCGGTGGCGGCCGTGGTACCGGCTCCGTTAGGCGAGTCGATCGAGGCGCAGGCGCCCGCGACGCCGAGCGAGACCGGCGAACCGGAGGCGGCGGCGCCGTCGCCCGAGCCCGTGACTGACGAGCCGAGCATCGCCGACTTCGCGCCGGCGGAAGCAGAGGCCGCGCCCGAACCTGAATCGGTCGCCGCGCCCCGGGAACCGGAGCCCGTTCGCGAGCTCGAGCTCGCGACGGGCCGCGTGCTGTCGTTCGCCGAGTTGTTCTCGGGACGTGCGACGTCGCCCGCCGATGAGCAGGCGGCCACGACGCTCGCCGGCGCCTATGGCTCGGACGCGAGCGTGCCTAACGGAGCAGGACACCCCACGCGGGCCGCCGACGACGCGCTCTCGCTGGACGACGTGTTCGGGGGCGGCGCCCACGAGCATGAGAGCGCACCCGTCACCTTCGATGAGTTCTTTGCATCGCGCGATGCGGGCGCGCAACCCGATGCGCCGGAGGGCCGTGTCGAGTCGCGCGCGACGTCCTCGCCCTCGGCCCGGCGCGCCGATGATGCGGACCTCGAGCTCTTCCATCAGTGGCTCGAGGGCCTGAAGAAATAGTGCGCATCGCCGTTCTGAACGGCCCCAATCTCAATCTCCTCGGCGTTCGGGAGCCGGAGCTGTACGGACGCGACTCGCTGGCCGACATCGAACAGCACCTGCGCAGCGTCGCACGCGAGCTGCACGTGGAATTGGAGTTCGCCCAACGGAACGGAGAAGGGGAGCTGGTGGATGTGATCCAATCGCTGCGCGGCCGCGCCGATGGCGCTCTGATCAACGCCGGCGCGTACAGCCACAGCAGCCTCGCCATTCGCGACGCGTTTGCCGCGGTGCAGGTGCCGTTCGTCGAAGTGCACCTGAGCAACATCTTCGCGCGCGAGCCGGAGCGGCGCCATTCGATGCTCGCCGCGACCGCGCTCGCCATGGTGTGCGGTTTCGGCGCGCGCGGCTACGAGGTCGCGCTCCGCGGCATCGTCGCCTCGCTGACGCGTGAGTGACCGTCGGTCCGAGCGCGTGGCGGCGCTCGCGGCCGCGTTGCGAGCCGCGCATCTCGATGCCTTACTGGTCACCAGCCTGCCTAACATCCGGTACCTGACCGGATTCTCGGGATCGAGCGCGATCCTTGTCGCATCGGAGCGCGAGCTGGTGTTCGTCACCGATTTCCGATACGCCACGCAGGTGAGTGAAGAAGTCGGCGATCTCGCGCGCGTGGCGATCGAGCCGCAAAGCCTGTGGAATGGCGTCTGGCGCCAGATGGCCGACATCGCGGGCGTGGAAGTCGTCGGGTTCGAGTCGGCGCACATCGTGCACCGCGACTTCGAGCGGTTGCTGAGCGCGGGCTCGCACTGGCAGTGGCGCGCGACGACCGACGTCGTCGAGACGCTGCGCGAGCAGAAAGATGAAGGCGAGATCGCGAACATCACCGCCGCTGCGCGCGTGGCCGAGCGCGCGCTCGACCGCACGCTCTCGACAGTGCGCACGGGGCAGACGGAGCTCGAAATCGCCGGTGCACTCGAGCGAGCGCTGCGCGAGGAAGGCAGCAGCGGGTTTCCGTTCGAGACGATCGTGGCATCGGGCGAGCGATCGGCGCTGCCACACGCCAGGGCGGCGGACCGTCCCGTTCGAGCGGGCGACTTCCTTCTCGTCGATTTCGGTGCCATAGTGGACGGCTATTGCTCCGATATCACACGGACGGTAGTCGTTGGCCGCGCGACCCAGGAGCAACACGACGTGCACGACATCGTGCGTAGCGCGAACGAGCGCGCATCCAGTCTCGTTCGCGCGGGCATGAGCGGCAAAGATGCCGATGCGTTGGCTCGGCGCTACATTGAGGAGCGCGGTTTGGGCGAAGCGTTTGGGCACAGCCTCGGACATGGAATTGGAATCGAGGTGCACGAAGCACCACGACTCGCGCGCACAACGGAAGCGGTGCTCCCCGAGCGCGCCGTCGTGACGATCGAGCCGGGGGTGTATCGCGCTGGGTGGGGCGGAGTGCGCGTCGAAGATGACGTCGTGCTTGGCCGCGACAGCGCAACCATTTTGACGAATTTTTCGCGCGAGCTCCTCGAGGTCGGCTGACGTCCGGAGGGAGTCATTCCTGACACACCTATGATTGACCTGCGCTACGTGAAGAAACTCGTCGAGCTGCTCGACGGGTCTTCGGTGGATTCGATCGAGATCTCGTCCGACAAGGGCATGAAGATCCGCATCTCGAAGACGCCGCAGCAGAGGGGAATGGCGACGACCGCGGCGCCGGTTCAGGTGGCAGCACCAATGTCGATCCCGACGTTGATCCCGACGGCAATGCCGGCCACGCGCATGACACCCGCCGACGGCGTGCCCGCGACGCAGGACGCCGCACCATCCGCGCCGGCGGAGCCGGCCAGGCCGAAGCTGCTCGAGGTGAAGTCGCCGATGGTGGGGACGTTCTATCGTTCGCCCGAGCCAGGTTCGCCTGCGTACGTCAGCGAAGGATCGCGCATCGCGAAGGGCGAGATCCTGTGCATCATCGAGGCGATGAAGATCATGAACGAGATCGAGTCCGAGTACGCCGGTGTCGTGCGCGAAGTGCTCGTGAGCGACGCGCACCCCGTAGAGTACGGACAGGTCCTCTTCCGGATCGACCCCAATGGCTAACCCAGGCGTCTCGACCGCGTCCGAATCGCCGAGCGCACCTGCTCAGCAAGCGCCGGCATTCAACTTCAAGGCTGTGCTGCAGCGGATGATTCAGCAGAATGGCTCCGACTTGCACCTCAAAGTTGGGCGTCCGCCCGTGCTGCGTGTGAACGGCGATCTGAGCTCGCTCGATGTGCCGCCGCTCAGGCCCGAAGAGCTCAAGGCGCTCGCCGAGCAGATCATGACACCGAAGCAAGTGAAGGACTTCGCGGAACACAAAGAAGCGGACTTCGCGATCGGCGTGCCGGGCATCGGACGATTTCGCGTGAACGTGTACCAGCAGCGCGGCACGATTGCGTACGCGCTGCGGTCGGTGCCGTATCAAGTACGCACGATCGAGGAATTGAATCTCCCGCAAATCATTTCGGATATCTCGCTGCGTCCGCGCGGCCTCGTGCTCGTCACCGGCATCACGGGGTCGGGCAAGTCGACGGCGCTCGCGGCGATGATCCAGCACATCAACGAGAAACGTCACGCGAACGTGATCACGATCGAAGATCCGATCGAGTTCCTGCACCGTGACATCAACTCGAGTATCAATCAGCGCGAGGTCGGCGCCGACACCGGGAGCTTCGCTGCGGCGCTGCGCCGCGTGCTGCGCCAGGATCCCGACGTGATCCTGATCGGCGAGATCCGCGACATCGAAACGCTGGAAGTGGCGCTCAAAGCCTCCGACACGGGACACCTCGTGTTCTCGACGTTGCACACGACAGATGCGACGCAGACCATCAGCCGCGTATTGTCGTTCTATGCGCCGCACCAGCAGAACGAAGTGCGGTTCATGCTCGCGAGCGCGCTGTCGGCGGTGGTGTCGCTGCGTCTCGTGCCGCGCGCCGACAAGCCGGGGCGCGTGCCGGCGTGCGAGATTCTCATCAACACCGCGGCCGTGCGCGATCAGATCCGCGACATGACGAAGTCGCTGAACATTCCGGACCTGATCAAGGAAGGCACGGTGCAGTACGGCATGCAGAGCTTCGACCAATCGCTCATGCAGTGGTACAAGAAGAAGACGATCTCGTACGAGAGCGCACTGTTCTACGCGACCAATCCGAGCGAGTTCGCGCTGCGTGTCCAGGGTGTCGAGGGCTCCAGCGACCAGAGCTGGGATGCGCTGCAGGGCGACATCACGTCGTGAGGGCGCCTCGCGGGCGCCCCGACTCCCGGTCCACTAACCGTCGCGCATGTTCAAGAAAGTATTGATCGCGAACCGCGGCGAGATCGCGCTGCGGGTCATTCGCGCGTGTCGCGAGTTAGGCATCCAGACGGTCGCCGTCTATTCCGAGGCCGATCGCGAGTCGCTGCAC
>DATJET010000153.1:0-12203 GCA_035496295.1 Gemmatimonadaceae bacterium | reverse complement strand
CGATATGAAGTGAAGCGGCCGGCCGCGGGGTCGCGCGGCGAATGACACTTCCGCTCGAGGTGCGCCCTCTTCGCGAGGCGCCCACGCATAATGGGAGTAGCTGCGCAACCCACTGAGCGGTTCCAACGGCGCGCCGCGGTCGTGCTCCGCGTTGCCGTGCTCATCATTGCCGGCCTGGTGCTCCGCCATCAGCTCGCGGGATTGCACCGTGCCCAACTCACGGCCGCGTTCCGACGCTACGACGCATCGCAGATCGGTCTCGCTCTGCTGTACACCGTAGCCAGCTTTGCCACGTTAGGCCTCGTCGAGTTGCTCGCGCTGCGCTACGCCGAGCGCGGCGCGGCAGACACCATCCCGCGACGAGCGGCGCTTGCCACGGCGTTCGTCGCACACGCGTTCAGCCAATCGATCGGATTCGGCTTGCTCACCGGCGGGGCGGTGCGCTTGCGCGCATACGCGAGATATGACGTCAACGCCGCAACGGTCGCGCGGGCCAGCGTGTTCGTGAGCGCGACGACGCTGCTCGGACTGTGTTCGCTTGGCTCGATCGCGTTACTCACCACACCGGGATTCTCATCACTCGGTTGGACTCGCACCGGCGCCGCATGGCTCGGCGCAGCCATGGCGGCGCTGGTCATCGCGTACTTCTCGTGGTGCGCGTTAGGACGGCGCGCCCCAATCACCGTCAGCCGATGGCACATCACCCCGCCATCTGCGACCATCGCCGCACTGCAGATGTTGTTGGCGACGGCCGATTGGCTCGTGGCGGGAATAGTACTGTTCTCGCTGCTGCCACATGGAACGTCCACGCCGTTCACAGTCTTTCTCGGTGCGTACCTGGTTGCGCACGCGGCGGGCATTGCGAGCCACGTGCCGGCCGGCGCGGGCGTATTCGAGGTTGCGTTCCTCGCCTTGCTGGCGCCCGGCGCGGCGAACCCGGAGCACGCTGGACTGATCGCGTCGCTCCTGGCGTACCGCGTGCTGTACTACCTGCTTCCGCTGTGTGCTGCGGCCGCGCTCGCTACGATGAGCGAGCTCGGACGAGGTCACGGCGTGCTGTCGTCATCACACTCTGCGTCGACGTTCAGTGCCGATACATCTCAACCCGACCGCACATCGCAGCCGCGTCGTCAATGATTCGTCGCATCCCTCCCGCATCGCGCGACCCGATGGAACGGCGAGCGCGTCGCCGTTGCATCGGCCCGAATGGCTCATCGACAACGCCGACACATACGCGCGTTTGCTGGTTGCGATACGCGCCGCACGACGGAGTGTGTGGATCACCCAGCTTGCGTTCGATGCGGACTTTGTGGTGTACGCGAGCGACGCGGCACACGAGCGCGCGCGCCCGCGCGCTGCGCGCCATGACACGGTGCTGTCGGAGTCGCTGCTGTCGCTGGTCGCGCACGCGGCGGTGGACGTGCGCATTCTGCTCAACGCGACGATTCTGCTCGACACCGCCCGTGCGCTGCGGCGGCACGTGGCCCGGCATCTCGCCGCTCGCGCGCCGATCGCGGGCCGCGTGTCCGTGCGCGGCGTGCGGCGCTTGCCGAATTTCCTGCACGTCAAGATGGTGATCGTCGACGGAGCGGAAGGGTTCCTCCTCGGCTCGCCGTTCGTGAACAGCTATTGGGACACGCGCCGCCATCATCCGGTGGACCGCCGCCGGCCGATGCGCGAGTTAGGCGGCCGGCCGTTGCACGACGTGTCGCTTCGCCTGACGGGCGACGCGGTGCGGCACCTCGAGGCGTGCTTCGTCGAGCTGTGGAACGTCTCCGGTACCGCGCCCGGTGATGATGCGCTGCCGGCACCGGCGGTGACGCCGCACCAGCCGTTAGGCGACGAGCCGTGCCGCGTGCTGCGGACGCTGCCGCGCCGCACCTTGTCGCACGCCCCGCACGGCAGCACCGATGTCCTCGACGCGCTCCTGGACGGCATTCGCGATGCTCGGCATCTCGTCTACGTGGAGCATCAATACCTGACGTCGCGGACCGTCGTCGCGGCACTGACCGACGCGCTCCGGCGCCGGCGCGACCTCGAGCTCGTCGTCGTGCTCAATCAGAATCCGGACCTCACCGCGTATTGGAGGTGGCAGAACGCGCGCATCGCCCAATCGGGCCTGCTCGAGCATCCGCGCGCCGGCCTGTTCACGTTGTGGAGCGCGGCGCCCTGCGACACTCGGCCTAACGTAACGGCGATCAATCAGGTTTTCGTCCATAGCAAGGTGGTCGCGATCGATGATGCATGGGCAATGGTCGGCGCGGCCAACCTGGACGGCCTCTCGCTGCATTCGTACGGCGATGATTTCACAGGACGCGTCGCGCGCCGCGTCTTCCGGCATGTTCGCAATTTCGAGGTGAGCGTGGTGGTACGCGACGGCGCGCGCACGTACGCAGAATCAGGAAGCGTTGCCGAACTCCGCACGCGACTGTGGGCCGAGCACTTGGGCGTCAGGCCGGATTCCGTTCACGCGCGGCCGCCAGGCGGCTGGCTGCACATGTGGCGCACGCGCGCGGCGGCGAACGCGGCGGCGCTGAACAGCGTCGCGTGTGGTTCGGGCCGATCGTCCAGCATGCGCGGCTTCGTGCTGCCCTACAGCATGCGCTTGACGCCGTCGCAACAGTTGGCCGACCTCGGCGTGCGTGTCGATCGCGCGCGTCTCGATGTGCGCTTCGACCCGGGCCGGTTGGCCGCACGACTCAGCGCCGGCTGGGTGCGGAACATGTTCGCGTGATGCACGGCGCCGACATCGATCAGGAATTTCTCGAGTTCGTCGGTGACGCGGGATTCCCATGTCTTGCCGCGAAGGGCGTCGTGCGCCGGCTCGGTCACGAGCTGCACGTCTACGGCACACTGGCATCGGACCACGCGACGAACGCACTGGCGGCCGATCTGCGTGAATTCGTGCGCCGCGCGACGAGCGATGACGCGGACTTCAGGGCATTCGTCGCCGTGTTTCCGGATGGGCAGCCGGAGGACGAGCGCGAGTTCGAGCGGCGGCTATGGGTGCAACTGCAGCAGCTGCACGAGCGCGACGATCCGGCCGCCGGTTGGGATCCGAGCGTGAGCGCCGATCCCGACGATCCGCGATTCTCGTTCAGCTTCGCGGGATGCGCGCTGTTCATCGTTGGGCTCAACCCGCACAGCTCCCGTCTCGCGCGCCGCTTTCGGTGGCCGGCGCTCGTATTCAACCCACACGCGCAATTCGAGCGGCTGCGGCGCGACGGTCACTACGATCGCATGCGCACGCTGATTCGCGACCGCGAGGTCGCGCTGCAGGGCGACGTCAATCCGAATCTCGCCGACTTCGGCGAGCAGTCCGAGGCGCGGCAGTATTCGGGACGCGACACGACAGCCGACGAGTGGACGTGTCCGTTCCATCCGCATCCACGCTGACCGAGGCCCAGTGACTTCCGAGCGCACCACGGCGCTGCACCTCGCGCCGCAGACCGGGACCGCGTTCGCGCTGCAGCGTGGCGATCTCCTCGAGATCATCGATGTAGAAGGCGAGCAGGTCGCGGATCTGACGGCGTTCGCCGGCGATGATCCCACGGAATGGTTGTCGTCGGGCCGGACGATCGATTACGCCAACACGATCTATGTCACCGTTGGGCAGACGCTCTACTCGAATCGCAGCCGGCCGATGTTCACGATCGTCGCCGATTCCGTTGGGCGTCACGATTTTCTGCTCACGCCGTGCAGCCCTGAGATGTTCGCGATGCTGTACAAGACCAGCGGCCATCATCCGAGCTGCTTCGAGAACCTCGTACGCGTCCTGGAGCCGTTCGGCATTGCGCCTAACGCCATTCCGACGACGCTCAACGTATTCATGAACGTCGAGGTGCTTCCGTCGGGCGAGCTGCGCATCCTGCCGCCGCGGTCGCGGGCTGGGGATTCGCTGCTGCTGCGCGCCGAAATGCCGGTCATCGTGGGCGTCACCGCATGCTCGGCGGAGCTCTCGAACAACGGGCGGTTCAAGCCGATCGATCTCCGGATTCACGCGGCCGATGGTTCCGGGCCTCCGCATGCCGAGCCATCAGGGTCCGCATCGGCGTAGCGGCGTGACGCACCACCTGTCCGCGGTAGGGCACGCCGCCCCAAAGCACTCGCGCGCCGAGGGCGAGCCAGATGCACACGGCTCGCTCGAGCGCCCAGACTGGGGCGAAGATCGCCGCACGCGCAGGGAACACGCGCGCGCCGCCGCCTCTGCGCCGGCCGATTTCGGCCGCGATCATGATGACGGCTGCGATGATGAGCAGCACCAACCATCGGCCGGCGATGGCGAGCCACAGCACGACCGGAAGCGCGGCCAATTGGAGGATATATCGCGCCGGCCGCGCCATCTCGTCGTACGCCTGGCGCACGCGCTGGGACCAGAAATGCCTAACGGAAGACGGGCGCCGGCGCACGTAGGCGTCGAGCAGCGCCGTCTCGCGCCCGCCCGCGGCAACCACCGTGCGTACGAGCTCCAGGTTCTCGAACAGCGCGCGCCCATCGTAGCCGTTCGTCGCGCGCAGCACGGAGCGCCGCACGGCCAACGTGCCCGGCCAATCGCCGCCGCTCACGCGGTTGAGCAGCGTGCGGCCGGTATCCCAGAGCGCGTGCCACGGCATCGGGTCGAAATAGTTCTGCGGGCGCACGACGTCCACCGTGCCAAGCGCGCAGGCGATGCGATCCAGCGACTCGTCGTCGTAGCGCACATCATCGTCGGCAATGATCACACGCTCGTGCGACGCGAGCCTGAGCCCCGTCAAAACGCCGCCCACTTTGCCCATCGGCGTCTCGTGGTCGGGCGCCACGTGCACCAGCCCGCGGTTCAGATTCTCCTGCCACTGCGCCGTGTGCGCGTTGAACACGTCGGCCGTCGACCCGTCGACCACGATCACTTCCGCTCGGGTCGAGAGCCACGACAAATACGCCGCCAGCTCGTCGCCCGGGTCAGGGACCGCCGACTTGAGCGGGAGGATGTAAGTTAGCCCTGACTCGCCCGTCGCAGCTGGAGACACCCCTCATCCACCTCGGCAGCCTCGTTCCCGATGCCTAACGATCCCGCAGTTTCAGATCACCAGCTCGGCGACCTTCCGCCAGATGTCGTGCGTTCGTCGCTGCATCGCATGGCGGATTGGGTGGCCGATTATCGTGAGATGCTCGAGCAGCGTAGCATAGCGCCGAGCACCCGCCCGGGCGAGGTCGCCGGGCGCTACGCGGCCGACTTGCCGGAGCAGGCGGAGTCGCTCGACACGCTCTTCGAGGAGCTCGATAGCGTGGTGATGCCCGGCATCGTCCACTGGGGACATCCGTCGTTTCTCGGATACTTCGGCAGCACGAGCAATGGTGCGGCGCTGCTCGGCGAGATCGCCGCCGCGGCGCTCAACGTCAACGCGATGACGTGGCGGACATCGCCGGCGGCGACGGAGCTCGAAACGCTGGTAGTCGGCTGGATCCGCCGCATGATCGGTCTGCCCGACACCTTCACGGGCATCGTGTACGACACGGCGTCTGTCGGCGTGCTGCACGCGCTCACCGCGGCGCGTGAGCAGTGCGCCGCCGAGGTTAGGCAGCGCGGCATCGCCGGCCGCCATGACGTTCCGACGTGCCGCGTGTATGCGTCGGATCAAGCGCACAGCTCCGTCGATAAAGCGATGATCGTCCTCGGGCTCGGCGAACACAACGTCGTTCGCGTTCGGAGCGACGCGGAGTACAGGCTCGAGGTCGCGGCGCTGCGCGCGGCGATAGAGGCCGACCTCCGCGCCGGCATCATGCCGCTCGCTGTGATCGCCACCGTTGGTACGACGTCCACGGCGAGCGTCGATCCTGTGACTGAGATCGCCGCCGTGTGCCGAGAGTCAGGCGTATGGCTTCACGTCGACGCCGCGTACGGAGGCGCGATGGGTGTGCTGCCAGAGGGTCGTTGTGCGTTAGGCGGGGTCGAGCTCGCGGACTCGATGGTTGTCAATCCGCACAAGTGGCTGTTCGTGCCATTGGATTTCAGCGTGCTGTACACGCGGCATCCCGCGTTGCTGCGCAGCGTGTTCTCGCTGACGCCCGAATATCTCCGCGGCGATTCCGCGGACGGTGTCGATGGAAACGCGGCGATCGATTATATGGACTATGGCTTGCAGCTCGGCCGCCGGTTTCGCGCACTCAAGGCGTGGATGGTCCTTCGCGCCTTCGGCCGCGCCGGTATCGCGGCGCGGATTCGCGAACACCTCCGGCTGGCGCGCGTTTGGGCGCAGTGGGTGGACGACGACCCATTGTTCACGCTTGCCGCGCCGGTGTCGATGGGCGTCGTGTGCTTTCGGTTCGAGCCGACCGGCGTGAATGCCGCGCGATGTGACCAGTTGAACGAAGCGATCGTCGCGTCCGTGAATGCATCCGGCGACGCCTATCTCACCCATACGTCGCTTCGCGGGCGCATCGCCATGCGCATCGGACTCGGCAACGTGCTAACGACGGAGCGCCACGTTGCGCATGCCTGGGAGCGCGTTCGGCGCGAAGCGTGCGAGGCCGCCGACGGAGGCCGATGCTCGTGATGAAGCCCCGAGCGATCATCGAGAAACTACCCGCACCATGAACACGCGCCTCTGTGGAGTTGCTATGCCTTTCGCGTTGATGCTAGGTAGAAATATTTACTTTCGGTTGTAGCGGCATCCATCAGATCCGGCTCCGGACGTTGGGCGCTCTGGATTCTTCGCGCGCGAGCTCGGTTCCTTCTCCGAGCGCGGGCATCGACGGCGCTGGCAGCGCTGCCGGCACCGATGTGGGCGCTGCGCCAAAACGCGTCCGCAAATCGAGCCACACTGATTGCACGCGGCTGGTGGCGATTTCGGCCAGCGTGTACCTCATGGCGTGGAACGCAAACGCCAAGATGCCGGCGAACGCAACCACCAAGCCTTGCGCGGCGACGCTCGGCTCCAGCGACAGCGCCCACATCATGATTACCTCGGCTGCAAGCAGTGCCCACGTCGCCTTCGCCTGCGTGAGCAACCCAATGCAGGGCTCGCAGTGCAGTACGCCGCTGTCGACTCGCACCTTGATGTACTCGAGGGTCGAGCGCCGAATATGGATTTCGTCGCGAAAAGGAACCACGACCATTCCCGCCGCCTGGAGCTCACGACGCAAGTCGTCCAGGTCCGGTGCTCCATGTTCGTTGGCCATGAATCCCTCCGGCGGCGGGCCCGCAACAAATCCAATCTAACGTGCGGTGAAAGAAGGACGCCCGCTCACTCTGTCCGTATTGCCCGCACGGGGTCGATCCTGATCGCCCGGCGCACCGGTAGTGCGCACGCGGTGAGCGCCGCCACAATCATCGCCAGACCTGCCATGGCGAACGTAGTCGGGTCCGTCGGGGCGACGTCGTAGAGGAAGCGCGCGAGCGCCTGACTCGAGAAGACGCCGACGACGAAACCAACTGCCACACCACCCAGTACGGCGATCGCCACGCGCGACGTCACGAGCGACACGATCTTCCCCGACTCGGCGCCAAGTGCTAACCGAATGCCGATCTCACGGTGTTGTGTGCCAACGACGAACGCGACCAGACCATACATGCCGATCGACGCGATCACGAGCGCGAGCAGCGAGTATGCGCCGAGCAGCGTCGCGCCAAAACGCTGCGGCTCGAGCGCCGCGCTCACTTGATCGGCGACGAGACGCACGTTCTGCAACGGAGGATGCGGCGGAATCGCCTGCAACGTGCGGCGCAATTCGCCGAGCACCACCGCCGGCCGGTTGGCGCGCACCACCAATTCCACCGCGTCGTCGAAGGCCGGACCCATTGGCGTGAACACCATCGGCACATGCGCGTCGCGCACCGACGCGTATTTCGTGTCGCGCACCACGCCAACGACCGTGAGTCGATACATGCCCGCGTGGTCGATCACGCGTCCGAGCGGATGCCCGTCCGGAAAGAGCGCGTGCGCCGCCGCTTGATTGAGAATCACGGCACTGTTCTGCCGCGATGAATCCTCCGCCGTGAACGCGCGCCCTTCGAGCACCGGAACGCCGATCACGTCGAAGTACTCGGGGCTAACGTACGTCCACCCCGCGCTCACGGACGCGGTGGTCGCGTTCCCACGGCCGTCCGAGCGATCGGCCGCGGTGAAGGGCAGCTGGTTGATCCGCTCGAGCGGCACGTGCGTTGTCATAGCGACACCCGTGACGCCGGGAATCGCGGCCGCGCGTTCGCGGGCCGTCTGATAAAACTCGGCGAGCATGGCGCCGGCGTCCCCGCTGAGCGCCGGATTCACACGCAACGCGACGAGCGGAGCCGGATTGAATCCGAGATCGGTGCGCAGGCCATTCTGCATCGTGCGAACAAACAGTCCCGCGCCAATGAGCAGAACGATGGAGAGCGCGACTTCGGCACCGAGGACAACGGCCCGCATGCGTGAGCGGCCGCTCGGTTTGACGCCACGAAGGCGCGCGATCAGATCGGTGCGAGACGCCTGCACGACCGGCGCCACACCAACGATCAGCGACGTCACCACGCCGATCGCGATCGTCACCGCGAGCACGCGGCCGTTCAGGCCGAGCGCGAGATCCTGGAGTCGGACGCTTCCCGGCAGCGTGTACGAAGCGAGCAGGCGAATCGCGACGCGGCTCACGAGGAGGCCGGAGGCGGCGCCGCCTAACCCGAGTATCAGGCTCTCGACCGCGAGTTGCTGCGCGATGCGTGCGCGCGACGCACCGAGCGACGATCGCAGGCCGAGCTCCATCGAGCGTTCCGCGTTTCGAACCAGCAGCAGGTTCGCGAGGTTGAAGCAGGCGATCATCAGTGTGATCACGACGACAGCCCAGAGAATCCACATGAAGCGCACGAGGTTGTCTCGATCGCCCCACGTCGCATCGTCGTTGATTGGCGCGAGACGAATCCGATTCTCCACGCTCGTGCCGGTGAACCCCAACATCGACGCGGAGAACTTTGGTTCAGCCGCCCTCTCCTGCGCGTAGATCGTATTGAGCTCGGTGGTCGCGCTGGTGAGCGTAGCGCCCTCGTGCAGACGGCCGACGAGGCTCCACGCGAGGAAGTGTGGCAGCGTGAGCAGTTTCTGTCGGTTGGCCGATGAAAGGAACCCGGTTAGGCCCAAGTCCGCCAGCATCCCGGCCGGCACCCACAATTGCGGCGCTTCGGTCAACACCGTTCCACGAAAACCGCGCGGCGCGACGCCGACTATCGTATAGACAGTGCCGCCGATCCTGAGCGACGATCCGATCGCGCTGGAGCCGCGATTGAATGCGCGCGTCCACACGGCGTCGCTGATGACGACGACCGGATGCGTGCCGGGCGCGCCATCGTCGGCCGACGAGAGCATCCGGCCCACCTGCGGCCTAACGCCAAGGACATCGAAATAGTTGCCCGACACGACGCCGGTCTCGAGTTGCTCGGGTGTCGCGGCCGTCGCGACGACGGTCCCGAACGTGGAGAACGCCGCGATCCCATCCAGTGTCCGTGTGCGCTCGGCCATACCGCGGTAGTGCGGATACGACAGCGGTACGTGCGGATTCTGCGGGTTGAGCTCCTGCGAGATCGCGACGAGCCGGTCCGCGCGCGCTACGTTCAGCGGGTGCAGCAGCACGGCGTCGATCAGCGAGTACACGGCCGTGTTCGCGCCGATGCCGAGGGCCAGCGTTAGCACTGCGACGAGCGTAAATGCTTTGGCCCGGGCCAGGCCGCGCAGTGCGAACCGAACGTCGCGTGCGAGCGCATCGAACCAGGCGACGCCGCGCGCGTCGCGCGATTCGTCTCTATACCGTTCCACGCCGCCGAAGTCGCGCACCGCGTGGGCGCGCGCCTCCGCCGGCGATTCGCCGCGGCTCACGCGATAGGCCGTCTCACGCTCGATGTGATAGTGAATCTCTTCGTCCAACTGCTCATCGAGCGCCCCGCGCCGTGCGATGGAGCGCAACCGGAGTGGTATCACGTGCCACAGGCGCCGAAGGCTCATGTCACACCTCGCGAAGACGAAGGACGGCCGAGATTGCCGTGGAGAGCCGCTCCCAATTGTTGCTTTCGATGTGGAGCTGTTTGCGCCCGAGGCGCGTGAGCGTGTAGAACTTGGCGCGGCGATTTCCCTCGCCGGCGCGCCACTCGGACTCGATGAGGCCATCGCTCTCGAGCTTGTGCAGGGCGGGGTAGAGCGAGCCGTGGCTGACCTGCAGCGCGTCTCCCGATGTTTGGCGGAGGCGGTGGATGATGCCCCATCCGCTCATTGGCTCGAGCGCGACCATCTTGAGGATCAGGACGTCGAGGGTGCCCTGTACCAGCCCGGACGGTTTGGTCATGCGGGTATTGTGTCGGTTACC
The DNA here is from genome assembly GCA_035496295.1 of Gemmatimonadaceae bacterium. Lineage (GTDB taxonomy): Bacteria > Gemmatimonadota > Gemmatimonadetes > Gemmatimonadales > Gemmatimonadaceae > JADGGM01. The sequence continues at coordinate 1,898 of DATJET010000153.1, read as the reverse complement.
GACACAATACGATCGCCGAGGCAAGCGCGCAAGGGTGGCAGCGTGCAGGGGTAGTGTGCGATTCGTGCCGGTCCCCGTCGGGTCTGGTGTCTGTCGAGGTTATCGATGAAGATCCGGTGCCGTGCGCGCGATGGTGAGCCGACATTAACGTTAGGCGGCGGATCACCGGGCTCGCGCAAACGCCACCCGTGCAGGTCTTCACCGCGGTTGGTAGGATTCGGGCATGGATCCGAATTCCTTCGAGGCCCTGAGCGGCCGGCGGGATGTCGGAACGCTGACGTGGCGCGGCCCGGCCCTCATGCTGCTTGCGCGAGCCGGGTTCGCGGTGGCAGCGCAAGCCGTGGTCGCGGCCATTTTCGTTGTGCGAGCGTCGCCGACCCCGTGGCACGACGCCGCGCCGTGGCTGCCGGTGTACGGGACGTTGATCGACGCCGGATGCCTGGCGCTGCTCTGGCGGCTCACACGCCGCGAGGGTATCGGCCTGTTCGATCTCGTCGGCTTCAATCGGGCACGTCTCGTGCGCGATCTCCTGTTGGGCGTCGCGCTCATTCCAGTGAGCCTCGTCTTCATTTTCGCCGGGACATTTGCCGCAGGCTGGATCGTCTACGGGACGGCCAGGTCCGCATACTTCCTGGGCGGTCTGCCGTTGCCGGCGGCGCTGTACGGCGTGGTGATCTGGCCGTTCATTTGGGGCCTAACCGAGCAGATGACCTACAATGGGTATCTGCTCCCGCGTTTCCAGGTGCTGTCACGGAGGACGGGCGTGGCGGTCGGGGTGGTGGCGTTTGTCTGGGCGCTGCAACATGTTTTCATGCCCTTGACCTTCGACACGAAGTTCATGGCGTTTCGTCTGTTGGCGTCGATACCGTTCTCCATCTTCGAAACGGTCTTGTATCTGCGTCTTCGTCGGGTGATTCCGTTCGCGCTTGCGCACGCGTTGATGGACGGAGCGACCGTGCTGATTCCCATGTTGAGCGCTTGAACAGCCAAACGGAGGACCTTTGATTCAGCTGCGTGACAAGAACACCAACCAACTTCTCGGCACGATCGGCGACGAAGACCTGCGTTTTCTCGTCGATGAGCTCGAGGAAGAGTCGCCGACCGATCAGGACTACTACTTCGACTCGGCCACTGTCGACATGCTCGAGGAAGATGGCGCGCCGGCGAGCCTGGTTGCGCTCCTGCGCCAGGTGCTCGGATCGCAAGACGGCATGGAGATTCGGTGGGAGCGGCAATGAAACGCGGTGATCGCGCGGCGTCATCGTCACGCGTGCCTGGAACTCCAATCGGTTGAACGCTTCGAGAACGGTGTGGTTCAACTACACTACCGAGTTTCGAAGACATCGCCTAATCCCGGCTTCACCAGACCGTAATCGGCTCCTCAGAACCGCCTAACCTGCGCGCCGTATCGTTAGCCACCTTCTAACGGCGAGGTCACATCCTATCGACGCGGCAGCTCTCGCTCAGCGTCTTCGCGCGCGCTACTCGGCCGATGCATCGGATCACCTGCTGTATGTCAAGGCGGACCGCCAACTCGGTTACGGCACACTCCTGGCCGCGGTTGATCTCGCGCGACAGAATGGAGTGCGCATCGTCGCGATGGTAACGGAACAAGAACGGGCCGCGTCCGCTCGACCGTGATGCACTTGTGCTGATATGGCCGTGCTAACGCGCCGCGTCGGGTTCGCCATGCTTCTTGCAGCAGCCCGACGACGCGTTGAGGCCGCTTCTTTGAGGAGTGGGGGAATTTCACGGTCGTGCTGCACATCATTCTCGTTCGACACGGTGACGCGCTTCGCGGATCCAGTGATGGGTCTGCGCCGCCGCCCGATCACGGGCTGACATCGGTTGGTCGAGAGCAGGCACGGGCGACGGCACGGTACCTGGACACCACGGGT
>DATJET010000152.1:0-2867 GCA_035496295.1 Gemmatimonadaceae bacterium | reverse complement strand
GAGCACCCGCCGGATGCGCGACGGCTCGGCGTCGACGATCGTGAGCTCGTAATCGCCCAGGCGAAAGCGCTCGCCGGTGGCCGGGATCCGGCCTAACGCGCGGACGATCGCGCCGCCCAATGTCTGCGTCCGGTCGCCGTCACTGCCTAACGCCAAGCCGGCGCGCTGCTCGACCTCGTCCAACGGCGTCGACGCCTCGAGCACCACGGGGCGGCGGTCCGTGCCAGCGGCCGGGTCCACGAGCGCCGGCTCGTCGTGCTCGTCGCGGATATCGCCCACCAGCTCCTCGAGCAGGTCCTCGAGCGTGACGATGCCCGCCGTTCCGCCGAATTCGTCGAGCACCACGGCCAGATGCCGTTGGGCGCGCAGCATTTCAAACAACACGGTGCTGAGTCGCGTCGTGAGCGGTGCGTGCGCCACCTGCCGGATGGGCGCCGGACGCTGCCCGGCGGTCTCGAGCACGTCGAAGACGTGGACCATGCCGATGATGTGGTCCATCGATTCGCGATACACCGGTACGCGGCTATACCCCGACTGCGCGATCGCGCGCGCCATCTCCTCGGGCGCCATCGCTTCGTCCACCGCGAACACCGCCGTGCGCGGCGTCATCACGTCGCGCACGACTTTCTCGCCGAACTCGACGAGGCCGGCGATGATGTCGATCTCGTCGTGCTCGCCGATGCCTTCCAGCTCGCCTTCGCGCAGCAGGTCCTCGATTCCTTCGCGGGTCGGCGTGAGCGGCAAGCGCGGGCCGGGCGTGAGCGAGCGCCCAACGGCGCGCGCGGCGTCGAGCACCGGTGCCAACAGGAATGCCGCGACGTCGAGCGGCGGCACGACGACCGGCAACAGGCCGGGCGCCCAACGCCGCGCGACCGCCCGCGGCACGAGCTGGCCGACGACGAGGAACGCCAGGGCGAGCACGATGGTTTCGCCGGCGAGCACCAATGCCGACCGGCCGTCGCCCGCGCCTAACAGAGCACCCGCGGCGGCGACGATCAGCGCCGTGCCCGCGCCCGCCGCGAGCACGAGCCGGTGCGGCCGCGCGAGCAGCGCGCTCTCGCCCAACCCGGCCGGCGTGGCCAACCGCTGCTCGGCCCAACGCCGGAGCCACACGCGGCTCACCGACCGCACGGCCGTCGCCGCGGCCGTGAGCCACGCGACGACCACCACGCCGATCGCGAGAAGCAACGCGGACACGCTCACGAGGCGCGCTCCACGGGCGACTCGGGCCGCTCGAAGTACACGCGATCGACCCGACGCCGGTTCACCCGCTCGACCACGATGCGGTAGCCGTCCAGCTCGAGCTCCTGCCCCGCCTTGGGCACGTGCCCAACCGCTTCGAAAACGAGCCCGCCCACGGTGTTCACGTCGGGCCGATCGAACCGGTGGCCTAACGCATCGGAGAGCTCGTCCAGCGTCACGCGGCCCGACACCCACCACCGCCGGCCCTCTTCGACTTCGATCGGCGGCTCCTCGCGATCGTTCTCGTCGCGGATGTCCCCCACGATCTCCTCGAGGATGTTCTCGATCGTGACCAGACCGGCCGTGCCTCCGAACTCGTCGACCACGATCGCGATGTGCGTGCGCGTCGCCTTGAAGTCGCGCAGTTGGGCCTCGATGGTCTTGCTCTCGGGGATGAACGACGCCGCTCGCGCGATGGACTCCCATCCTTCAGCCGGCTCCTCATCGGCGATCACCGCCGGGAGGAGATCTTTGGCGAACAAAATACCCGTGATGTGGTCAATGGTCTCGTCGTACACCGGCAGCCGCGCGTGCTGCGAGCTGCGCACGCGATCAAGCACCTCCGACCACGGGGTGCCGCGCTCGAGGCCGAGGATGTCGACGCGCGGCACCATCACCTCGTGGACTTCCGTATCACTGAACGAGAACACGCGGTGCATCATCGCGCGGTGCGGCGTTGCCTGCTGCGGCGTGACGATGCGCCGAAACTGTTCGGCGGTGATCTCGCGGTTGCCCTGGCCCGGCGTGAACGGCGGCAGCGCGCGCCGCAGCATGCCGTCCAGTTTCGCGCCGCTGGCAACGAGCGGCCGCATGGTCACCTCGGCCGAGTGGACGACGGCGCTCAACGCCGAGAGCGCGCGGAGGCCGACGGCCTCGCCCGCCGCATGCGGAATGACTTCGCCTAACAACACGGCCACCACGGCGATCACGATGCCCAACCCGATCGCGACGCCGGGCGGTTGCGCGGGCAGGTCGAACGCCCGCGCCGCGCCCACGCCGGCGACGAGCAGCGCAATGAGCCGCGCGATGGACAACGCGCGGTGTGTGGCATCACGCACGCCGCCCGTGGGTGCCTCCGTCACGCCGTTCGCTGGAATGTCGGAGACCGACAGGAGCGCGCCGTCGGCAGCAGCCATGAGTGCGGCCCACGCAAGCGCGACCAGTGCGATCACCAGCGCCACCACGCTCACGCCCAGGCTCCTTTCGCGCGGGTGAGCAGCTGCTCCTGCCGCCGCCACATCGGCGACGCCTCTCGCCCAACGGGCGGATGGTCGTGGCCGAGCACGTGGAGGGTGCCGTGCACCACGAGTCGCGCGAGCTCTTCCCGCACCGGGATACCGTTGCGCCGTGCGTTCACGCGCGCCACCGCCGGCGCGATGTAGACGTCGCCGACCACCGGCGTGCCGTCCGCGCGCAAGAACGGAAACGCGATGACGTCCGTTAGGCCCCTCCGCCCAAGGTGTCGCGCGTTGAGGCGCGCGATGGCCGGCCCTGTCACGAACGCGATCGACAACTCGGCCGAGCGCACGCCTTCCGCGTGCAGCACACGATCGGCCAGGCCGGCGATGCGGCGGCGCGAGAGCGGAAGACGCCCGGCCTGCGACGTCACGTGCACGACGCGCGTC
>DATJET010000151.1:0-15684 GCA_035496295.1 Gemmatimonadaceae bacterium | reverse complement strand
GTTGACGACGTCCGGCAGTCGGTGCGGCTCACCCCACCCGTTGGCCGTGCGATCCACGCGCCACAGATTCCCGCCAATGCCGGGTTGGGCGGCGCCATTGTAGAACGCGTCGAGCGGCTTACCGCCCGCGGTCGCGGGACGATTGGAGGCAAAGATCAAATACGATCCGTCGGGAGCCATCGTCGGCTCGAGGTCGCGCCACGTGCCGGAGAACGGCGCGATCTCCGGCTTCGACCATGTTCCGCCCGACAGATGCGACACGAGAATCACGGACTGCGACGAGTTCGCGCGCGTGAAGAATACCGTGCGCCCGTCCGGCGTGAACGCAGGAGACAGATCGTTAGCCGGCCCGGAGATGACGCCGGGCGCGAAGACGGTGGGTTGTGCCTGCTGTGCCGCACCGGGCGCACCACACACGGCGCAGAACGCGACAGCGATCTCGAGACACCGAATGGTCATTGCGGACACAGCATTGGTTCTCATGTTGTCGCGACCTGTGTGGCTTGGGTACAGTAGCACGCGACGCACGGCGACACTTGGTCGCCGGACAAAGTGTCGATGTCGCGCATCGCGCGGTTGAGCTAACTGGCGTCGAGCGCCGCCCGAGGATCGACTCCGGATGCCCGCACCGCAGGAACCAGGCACGCCAACGCGGTGGTGCCCAGGAGCAGCAGCACGACGCCGGCGAGGGTGATGGGATCGCCAACGCTCACCTGATACAGCATCGAGCGGAGCAGGCGTCCCGCGACGAGCGCGAGCACGACGCCGGCCACCAGCCCAACGCCCGCGAGCGCGAACCCGTCAGCGAGCACCATCCGAACAACCTGCCCCCGCGTGGCGCCGAGCGCGGTGCGCAGGCCGAATTCCTGGCGCCGCTGATGCGCCATGAACGCGACGACGCCGTACAGTCCGATCATGGCGAGGAGCAAGGCCACCACGCCGAACGTGCTCATGACTAACGTGGCGAATCGCGCGTTCGCGCTGGCGTCGCGCACCAGCGCATCGATGGTGCGCACGCGGGCGAGTGGAATGTCCGGGTCCACCGACGCCACCGCGCGCTGGATCGGACCGACGAGTTGCGCCGGGTCGCTCGCACTGCGTACGACGAATTGCATCGTCGAGAACGTCGGATACGGATTCTGCGTGTACGGAACGAACATCTCGGGGCGCGGCTCTTCCGTTAGCGAATACCGCTTCATGTCCGCCGCCACGCCGATCACCGTCATCCACGGCGCCGGCGACTCCTGCGTACCCAGATGGATTCGCCTGCCGATCGGATCCTTGCCCGGCCAGAGCCACTGCGCCATCGACTTGTTCACGATCACGACGCCCGGCGACATGTTGTCATCCGATGTCGCGAAGTCACGACCCCTCACGAGCGGCGTGCCGAGCGCCGTGAACAAGTCGGGGCTCGCCACGGTGTACTCGACGATCGGCTTTCCCTGGTACGTGCCGAATCGTGGGTCCGCATCCTCCGGGAAAAAGACGGAGGATTCCTGCGCGCCGCTCATGGGAAGCGGCTTACCGATCGCGGCCGCTTTCACGCCGGGGATGGCACGGATGCGCTCCAGCGCGCGGTCGATGAACGCCACCGCGTTCAGATGCTGCATGCTCGTCCGCAGCTGTTTCTCGGGATAGTGCAACGGCGGCAGGGTGACCTCGAACGTTAGGCCGTGGGGCGCCGAAAAACCCAAGTCGCCGCCGAGCTCGTGCGCTAGGCTTCGCACGAGCAAACCCGACCCGATGGCGAGCATCACCGACAGTGCAACCTCGGCGCTCACCAGCACTCGGCGCAGCTTGGACGACATGGCATCCCCGCCGGTTTTGCGTCCGCCTTGCCTGAGCGCGTCGGAGAGATGGACGCGACTTGCACGCACGGCCGGAGCCAGTCCGAACATCACGCCGGCCAACAGTGTGACCACGACGGCGACGGCCGTCACGCGCCCGTCGAACGTGAGATCGGCAAGACGCGGCAGTTTCGCCGGCCCGAACGTGTGCAACAGCGACACGCCTAACATTCCAGCGAGCGTACCGAGTACGCCCGCGATGCCGGTGATGAGCATGGCCTCGATGAGCAGGACGCGCGCGATACGCGGCATCGAGGCGCCGAGCGCGGCGCGGATGGCCAGCTCGTGCCGGCGCGATTGGAGGCGTGCTAACAAAAGCTGCGCGGCGTTCACGCACGCGATCATCATCAGCACGGCCGCGGCTCCGAACAGACTGAACAACATCGTGCTCACGTCGCCCACGACCTGCGTGCGCAGCGGAATCGCGCGCGTGTTCCACCATCCCCTTCCCTGCGGATACAGATCGTCCTGGAGACGCGACATGCGATCGAGATCCGCTTGCGCCGCGGCTAACGTAACGCCGGGATTCACCCGTCCAATGCCGGCGAGCTCGGACGGACCGCCTACCGGCGGTTTCATTGGTGTCCAGAGCTGCGTGGACTCCGGCATCTGGAAGTCGCCCGGCATTTCGGCGCCGCGCGGAAAGGCGAACCCTTCGGGCGCCACGCCGATGATCGTGTACGGTTCGGCGTTCAACGTGATCGTGGTGCCGACCACGGTCGGGTTGCCGCCGAATCGCCGCTGCCACAGTGCCCAGCTCAAGACGACCACGTGATCCTTCCCCGGCGTTTCTTCGGCGGCGACGAACGTCCGCCCAAGCGCCGGCCTAACGCCGATCGTGGTGAAGAATTCCGAAGTGACCTGAACGCCGTTGAGCCGCTCGGGCGACGCCGACTGCCCGAGATTGTACAAGCGGGGCACGAAGGCCGAGATGCTCTGGAAGTCGCGGCGCCTTTCGCGGAGCGTCTTGACCAACTTTCCGTCGATCGGTTGCTCGGAGAACCCCAGGCTCAGCTGCGGGTAGCTCCCCCAGATGAGCACGATCTGTTCGGGATGCGAGAACGGAAGCGGTCGTAAGAGGACCCCAGAGATGACGCTGAACATGAGCGTCGTTGCCGCGATGCCCAACGCCAGCACCAGCACCGTGACGCCGCTATAGACGCGGTGTCGCGCGAGCGACCGGACTGCAAAGTGCAGATCTCCGCCGAGCGTATCGCGCAAAGGCGCAGCGGGTTGGCTGTGCACGTTGCGTAAGGCCTCTTTGACCGACGCGATGGGGCCGAAGTCGCGCTCGGCTTTCGCGCGGGCAGCGTCCGGGTCCATGCCGCGTTCGATGTTGACGCGCGTTTGCATCTCGATGTGCGTGCGGAGCTCGTCATCCAGGTCGCGTTCGACGGCGCGCGGCGTGACGAGCAGTCGCAAATTCCGGAGGAGCTCACGGATGGTCGGCATGGTGCATCACCTGGTTTGCAGGATGAGGTCGACGGCGCGCGAGTAGCTGCGCCACACCTGCGTCTCTTTCGTTAGGCACTGCCGGCCGCGGGCGGTGATCGTGTACGAGCGCACGCGCCGCGCCGTGGCCGACATGGTCCATGCGGCGTCGACGAACCCGCGCCCCTCGAGGCGGTGGAGCGCCGGGTAGAGCGATCCCTGATTGACCGTGAGGCACTGTTCGGAGATCTCGTTGATGCGTTGCGAGATGTCCCAGCCGTGTCGCGGGCCGAGGGAGAGGACTTTGAGGATGAGGAGGTCGAGCGTGCCCTGCAGGAGCTCGGTGGGCGATTCCATGTGTGTGTCCCTCGCTGTTAGGGACACACGATGCACGCCGTCTTGTAGGATGTCAACAACAGGCGCCGAATACCGTGCCGGCCTCGAGCGTGAACCGGCAACGGGCGGCAGCAGACGGTGCGAGCACTCCTGGTCGGCGCGCATCAGAGAGTAGCTGCCTACAAAGTAGGCAACTACTCCGAGATGACCGATAGACTGCGGACGTCCAGCCGCCCGCGTACGTGAAACGCCACGCGTTCGGCATGCCTAACGCGGCGCGCGCGGGCGCACCGCGTGACGGCTTGCTAGGGCATCTTGGTGCCTTCGACGTGCAGGTGCAGTACCGAATCCGGGCCGGGCTTCGAGTAGTGCGCGATCGTCGTTCCGACGAGCTTCCCGCCCTGCATCTTGAGCGAACCTTCCGTCATCACTTTCACGCCCTTGCGACGCTGGCTCGAGAAGGTGCCGGTGCGCTCGATCACGCTGTCACCCGAGACACTGACTTGAAGCGGCACCTTGAGTCCCGACGGGAAGGTGATCATCCAGCCCGTCGTGTCGGCCGTCGCCGTTAGGACGTACTTCGTGGCCGACATGTCCTTCCCGGAATCGGGCTTGGCCTCCATCTGCCATTTGCCGGCCATGTCGGCAAGCGACATCGCGGGAGCCGGAGCCGGCGCGGGGGCGGCTGCTGCCGACGTGTCTGCGGGTGCGGCTGTGCTGTCTCCCTTGGCTCCTTGATCGCTCTTCGTGCAACCCGCGACCAGCAAGCCTGCGGAACAGACCATGGCGACACGCGAGATGATGCGCATAGGAAGCCTCGGGGAGCGGGTTCAGGATGGAGAATTGACAGACAGCGCTCAGGAGACGTTACGAGCCCGGGACGCGGTGTCAAGCACCGAGAGCGCCGGTTTCGCAGCGTCTTGACGAGCGTACCCGGGTTCGCCAATCTCGGCGCATCCGGAGGACTCTCATGCGCATCCATCGGCTCGTCGCCGCTCTCACGATCGTCGCGCTCGCCGGCGCGTGCAAGAAGCACGATGCCAAGGACGACGCGAACGCGCAGCTCGCCAAGCTGTCCCAGAAGTTAGGCATCCCGATCGACACGTCGGGCACGGCGGGCGGCGCGCAAAACACAGAAGGCGATCCGTGCTCGCTGCTCGACTCGAGTCAGGTCGCGGCAGCGATCGGGCCGCTCGCGGCGCCGCCGTATCGCGGCACCTACAAGGCGGATCCGCGCGCCGATGCATGCCGGTACGAGACGACGAATCACCGCCGCATGCTGGTGAGCGTGGACTGGAACGGCGGGCAGATGGCGATGAAGATGGTCGGATTCGGACGCAAGCTCACGGACCCGCTGGCAAAGCACGGCGAGGAGAAGACCGGCATGACCGTGCTTTCGTCCGGCGACACGATCGCGGGTCCGTGGGACGCGGTGGCGGAGGGCGCGATGCAGTGCTGCGATCTGCACGCGCTCAAGGGCGACCAGCACGTCGAGATCGACTGGACCGGGACGCGTCTCTCGATGCAGGGCGCGTCCAAGCTGCTGGACTCGGCCGTGGTGCACCTCGCGCACCCGAAGTCGATCAACGGAAGTGCGCCGGCCGCGATCGCGCAGGGTCAGGCGCTCTATGCCGCCGACGCGAAGGACAGCACGGTGAACATGTGCGCGCTCGTGCCGCAGGCGGTGGTCGAGTCGATCATTGGCCGCAAGCTCACCGCGCCGCCCGAGCCCGGCCAGGCCGGCGGTGCGTTAGGCGCGCGCTCCTGCACGTACACGACGACGATGCCGGGCGGCGGGAATTTGCGGCAGCAGTTCGAGCTGACGTTGTACGACTGGCACGACGGCGCCGTGTCGTTCGCCCAGGACCAGCACACGATCGGCATTGCGGAGCACGCGATGCGCCGGCAGTTCACGGGTGACACGACCACGCCGCCGACCGACACGTCGGCGTACCCGCTGGGCCCGTGGGACGAGGCCGGGCCCAGCACGAGCACGGGCTACGAGGCCGTGAAGGGACCGGTGCTCATCAAGGCGGCGGCGTTCGGCGAGAAGAACATGGTGCTCGCGCTGCTCTCCCGCGCCGTCACGTCGGTGCCGTGAGGCGCGCCTAACGATATCGGCGAATCGGGCAGACGCGAGCCACATCGTTTTCCTGTCGGCTCATCACGACCATTTCGCCGGCGCGGCGTCGAAGATCGCTTTGTGAGCGTCGATACAGAAGTAGTAGGTCACCCCATGGTATGCAGAGCGCTGCGCCGTATGGGCATCCACGTCCATGCCGCAGATCAGACACTTGGGATGATCCGGCGTCGATTGGAACGACTTCGCATATTCCGCGTTCGAGTTGGGGTCGAGCCACCCGCGGCCCTGATACTCCATCTGATACGCCGTCGTCTGCGCGACGTCGCGCCCGAAATACCGCTCGACTACGTGGAGCGCGAGATCGATGCCTGACGAGAGCCCACCCGAGGACGCGACGGTGCCTTCGTCGACGAAGCGCGCGCCGCGCTTCAGCTGAATCTTTGGATACTGCATGGCGAATTGGACATACGCGGCGTGGTGTGTCGTCGCTGCCTTGTCATCGAGCAATCCGGTCTGGGCCAGCAGGAACGCGCCCGTGCACACAGACATCGTCACGTCGGCCGATGGCGCCGCATGTCGAATCCAATCCAGCATCGCGGCGCTGGGCTGCTTCTGTGCCGGAATGACGACGACCTTGGGCGCCGGCGCGTCGGCAAACGAATAGTTAGGCACGATCAGCATGCCGTCGGACGCTCGGATGGGATTCGTCGCGTCCGATACCGTGTACAACGCGAACGGCGTTTGATCGGCGCGCGTCGTACCGCGTGAGAGGATGGTGACGTCTTGAAAGACTTCCCACGGCCCCGCGACGTCGATCATGACGGCTCCGTCGGAGATCACAAAGGCCACCGGAATCTTGTCGGCGGGTGGCCGGCGCGACGGATTTTCCGCGGCGCTGCTCCGGCCCGGCGTGCGAGCGATGCCGCCGAGCATGTTGGCGAGATTCCCGCCCATGACGGCCGCCAACGCACCTGCGGGCGCCGAACGAAAGATCAGGTCTCTGCGCTTCATCGATCCCCTCCTGCGTGAAAGGCCCGCGCGTCATGTCGCACGCAGTTGCGGGCGACCGGTTCGCCGACACGAGCCAAGGTAGAGGAGTCGTCAGTTAGGCGGCAATCCCCGAGGGGACTGACGGTCGATCGTGCGTGTGGAACGGTCCGGCGTCGCAGCTGATGTGCGCGGCGACAGTCCGCCGGCCGGCATCCGATCAGGGATGGAGCAGCGCTCGCAAACGCCGTGCTCGCCGTCGCGATATCTCGATTCGCTCACCCGTGCGCAATACGGCGTCCAGTCCGCCCTGTGCACGAACGTCGAGCGACGCGATGCACCGCAGGTTGATCACGTGCGATCGGCTCGCGCGAAAGAACACGCCGGGATCGAGAATCGCCTCGAACGCCGCGAGCGATCGGTACACGAGTACTCGTTCGGAATCGAAATAGATGCGTGTGGAGTTCCGCACCGATTCGAGCAATCGGATGCGGTCCAGGCCGACCACCCAGCATCGCTGCCCCTCGCGCAGAAAGAGCTGCCGTGCGCTGCCCGCCGAATCGCCGGACGACGCCAACACGCGCCGTATTCGCGCGAGGGTTACCGCGAGCCGCTCCGCTTCGATTGGTTTGACGAGGTAGTCGATGGCGCTCAGCTCGAATGCCTGCACCGCATACTCGGAGTATGCCGTAGTGAAGATGACGGGAGGGGTCACCGCGAGATCCGCGAGCAGCTCGAGGCCGCTGCGTCCGGGCATCTCGACATCGAGGAACATCACGTCGAGCCGTGTGCTGCGTAGCCACGCTGCGGCCTGGTCGGCGTTTGCCGCCTCGGCCACGATCTCGACATCGCGATGTGTCGCCAACAGGCGGCGCATGGCGGCGCGCGCCAATCGCTCGTCGTCCACGATCATGGCCCTCATGCATGCGTCTCCGCGTGTGCGAGCGGTACCGTCAATCGCGCGCGCACTCGTCCGTTAGGATCGTCGGTCACGGCGAGTTGGGCACGATCACCGAACAGCAGGCGGAGGCGCTCGCGCGCGTTGCGGAGTCCCAGGCCCGCCGCGGCGCCCGCCGGCGAGAGAGGTCCCGCGTTGGTCACATCGATCACGACGGAACCATTGTGTGCGTGCGCCGAGATCGTGACATCATCTCCGTCGGGGCGGCGAGCGACGCCGTGCTTGACTGCGTTTTCAACCAGCGTCTGCAGCACGAGCGGAGGGACACGCGCCGGCAGGGCCGCGGCGGCGATGTCCCAGTGGATCCGAAGCCGCTCCTCGAAGCGGACCGCTTCCACAGCCAGATACCGGTCTACGCCTTTCATCTCGTCGGCGAGGGCGACGAGGTCGTGTTGGTTGGCGCGCAGTGCGTACCGCAAGAGATCGGACAACTGCGTCAGCATCACGTCGGCACGATGGGGATCCTCGTTGGTCAGCTCGCGAACGCTATTGAGTGCATTGAAGAGAAAGTGCGGGTTGAGCTGGGACCGAAGGCCCTGAAGCTGTCCTTCGCGCGCCGCGATCTCGAGCCGCAGGGCGCGAATCTCCTCGCGGCGCCGCGCGCGCACTTCGTGCACGGCGAGGTACAGCGCCGTCCATGCGACAAGGAGCACGACCCATGTGCCGAAGCCCGTTAGGAGGACGCGACGCGGCATCCCCATGCTGGGCATGAGCGCATAGGTGGTTGCGGCGCGCGCGGCGTCGAGCGCGGCCGTCCACAGCAGGATCGCGGGCGCGACCCTGACCACGAGCGCGGTGCCTTGCCGCGCAAGCCATGCGCGTCTCCGAATGAGGAGATGCAAGACGTGCGTGCCCGCCAACCCGTACGCGGGCCCGAGGAACGCCTGGACCAGTGCGGTGCCGATCGGCGCACCCGGAACGTTCGCCAGCCACGTGAGCAGCTGAAAGACGCCGAGCGCCGACCAACCGCCCAGTTGGCACAGCCAATAGCACGTGCGCCAGGACCACCGCCGATCCAGTCCGTTAGGCATGTCCGTTCGCCAGGGTTGCCTGCCGCCCGAGTGACCGATGCCTGGTATAGTAGCGTCGATCCGTCGAGCGCGCGCTCCGCGGGCCGCTCATCCTGCACCGAGGCCGGTCATCCCGCGGCATCTTGTGGCGGAACATCCCCGACTACGATCTTCGCGCCACACCGGCTTCGAGGGCGCTGCCATGAACGAACGCGTGACATCGGATGACGTTGCGTTGCTCCTCCTCAGGATCGTGAGCGGTGGCGGTATCATCGCGCTGGCCGCCATGCCGTTGCCGGGCTCGCCGCTGATCAAGGGCCAGGCGTGGGCCGCGCTCGTGCTGGCTGTCGACGCGGCGCTTGTCGTTGCGGGGGTGCGGACGCGGGTCGCAGCGTTGTTGGGCGGCCTCGGTTCACTGGCAGTGATGTGGGCCGGCATCGCGGCCGGACAACGCCTGAACTTCGAGCCGGCACGCGATCTCATGTTCGCCTGCGTGTTCTTCACGCTGGCGATCGCGGGCGGCGGCCGCCTCACGCTGGTCCCGGCGCGGGCGCGGGTGGCGTTCGGCAACCGCGACGCGGCGATCCTCGTGCTCCGGCTGCTCGCCGGCGTCTCGTTGTTCGCGATCGACGGCTGGCTCAAAGCGCGCATGGCCCTTCACGCCGCGGCAGCCCATACGCCGTGGGCCTTCGAGTTAGGCATCGCCCGTTGGGGGTTTCCGCTGCCGATGCTCGCGGCGACGCTCGCGGTGTTGAACGAAACGCTGCTGCCGCTCGCCGTCGCCGTCGGCATCTTCGCACGCCCGCTATCGATCGCCATCGTGGCACACATGCTCATCGCCTATACGATCAGCGCGCACTATGCCGCGGAAGACGCCGTGACCGCGCTCTTGTACGCCGCGAGCTACGCCGCCATCGCCTTGAGCGGCCCCGGCCGCTTTGCACTCAGGACCGGCCTTCGGTGGCCGGACCGCCTGGCGCCGTGGCGCAGAGCGGTTCCTTCGGAGGTGCACGCCTGAAGCCGGTGCGCGCGTAGTCCTCGCTACTGGTTGGCTCGCACTCGGCCTGGGCGGCCCTCGTCCACTACCGAAGAGCGTCGAGCATCGATCGGAGCCGGTCGCGGACCGCGCGCCTAACGGTCGCCGGCTCCAGGATCTCCGCCTCCGACCCGTATTGCAACACGTGGCGCAGCGCCCAGTCCACATCTGCCAACGGATGCTCCACGACGTACGATCCATCGGCCTCGACGTCGCCTTCCATGCGCTCGCGAATCCAGCGCGCGATCGCGGGTGAATAGCGAACGCGAAGCGTGGCCGGCGCATCCGATTCGAAAACGGGACCGTTGTCCAGATTGGCGGACAGCGCCTCCAGCGCCGGCGCCGCATATCCTTCGCCTAACATCTGCGCATCCTCGATGCGATCCACGCGAAAGACGCGCACACCGTTGCTCCGGTCGCAGTGAGCGACCAGATACCAGCCGGGGCCGGCGAGGATCAAGCGGTACGGACACACGACGCGCGTGGTCGCGGCCGTCGCATCGCCGCGCCGGTACGCGATACTCAGCTTGCGACGCTTGGCCAGCGCGTCGCGCACGACGGCCAGCTTATCGTTAGGCCCGGCGGCGCCCGCCAGTGCATAGGGCCCATCGGATGGTGCTTCGGCCGGCAGTTTGGCGGCAACGGCTCGGACCCGCTCGCGCGCCCGATCGATGGCCGCCCACTCCTCCGCCGGGCGTTCGGACCGGATCATCCCCAATCCCAGGTCGAGCGCGCGCAACTCGGCGACGGTGAGGCGCATGGGCCGCAGAAAATGGCTCGTCCTCACCGACACCTTCTGCGCTTCGATGAAAACCTGCAGTCCCTCGACGAAACCGCCCGGCGTGTCGTAGCGCTCGCCGAAAGAGACCAGGTCATTCGCGATCGTGTCCGGCGTGGCACCCAACATGGCGGCGATGGACGCCATCGAGTGTTCTTCGCCGTCGGCGATGCGAGGCACGATCGCGAGCAGCCGCTTGAGCTGCGCCGATGCGTCTGTCGAAGCTGCCCGTTTCTTCTTCACGAGCCGGCCTCGTAGCGTCGCAACGTCGCGCGCAGCGAGTTGCGATAGGCGTCGACGAGTTGCGGCGGCGATACGGGCTTCGCGGCGCCGGCCAGCGACATCAGCCATCGTATGAACCGCTCGGGCGACTTGACACGGTAGGCACGCCGCGTGGGCTCGCCGGGAACAGGCGTGCCTAACTGGAGCCAAGGTGCCGCCGCACCGGTGTGCGCGGTGAACTCGACGACCGTGTCGACCGCATCCGCGTCGCCCAACTCCCAGGCCTGGCGCGAGCGCGCGTGGTCGCGCAGATCGAAGTCGCCGGGTACTGCAAAGTCGGCGCTCTGCGGCCGCGAACGGTTGGCGGCCACGCGCGTCATTCTGCTCACGCGGAAATTCTTGACCACGTAGGCGTTCGAGTCGCGCGCCGCCAAGTACCAGTGCGAGTTGAGAAAAAACACGCCGAGTGGCTCGACCGTGCGCGCCGATGCCGAGTCGCCCGACATGGACCGATACGTGAACGTGATGCGCTTGCGGCCGAGCAGCGCCTCGTTGAGCACCGGGAACACCGCCGGGTCCACGCGCTCCGCCTGCACGATCACATCATCCTGGTCGTCGCCTTCGATGCCAGGGATGTCGAACGCGAGCTTGCGGGATGCCGAGCGTGCGTGCGCCGCCAGCAGCGGGTCGCCTAACTTCTGGACGCGAGCGAGCGCCGCGCCGATCGCGGCAAGCTCGTTGGGCTCGAAGGCCAGCGCCTGCACCGAGTGATAGCCGTCGCGGTCGACTCGTCGCGGCGCCTTGCGGCGGCCCGAGTGGTCCAGGATCGAGAGATACGGCAGATAGAAATCCGCCGGGCGCAGCCGGTATTTCTCGATCTCGTCTTCACGGCCGATGGTCTCGATGGGCACACCGAAGGCGAGGAGCTCCGCCTTGTCGCGCTCGAACATGCGCTTGACGGTGGCCTTCTGGCGTTCCGTTGGGCGCGTGGGGAGCGCGTACGCCGGAACGTCGTCGGCGAGCTCGGTGAACGTCGCGCCTAACCGGTGACGGAGCAGCCCCACCAGGAGGTCGGTCCATCGCTGGAGCTTTGGCGTGGTCACGCGAGCCCGGCGGCGCGCCGCCAGTGCTCGAGGATGAGCACCATGCTCAGGGTGTCGAGGCGGCAGTACTGTTTGAGCAGCGTTGCCCAACGATCGCGAATCGCGGCGTCGCCCTTGTGCTCGCCGTACATCATTTGTTGGTATGCCTGCATGGCGCCGGTGCCCTCGTGCACGCGCTCCGGCTTGCCGGCGATCTCGACGGGCGGCAGCGCGGTGTACGGGTCATCGGCCGGCGCTTCCGTTAGGCCGCTCCACTCCAGAAACTGGCGGCGCATGATCGCATCGCTGCGCCAGAGCGCGTCGAGCACCACCTTGATCGATGTGCGGCCGCCCATGCCGGGGTGGTAGTAATCGCACCGGGCCCAGTCGTGCAAGTCGACGATGCGCCGCTCGAACACATCGGTCATCCAGTGCACCAGATCCGGGACGTCGCGCCCGAACTGTGCGAGGTCGGCTACGATTTGCCTGAGCGTGCTTTCCTCGAAATGGCTCCAGGTGAGCACGGGGCCCTCGTCACCAATCGCCGCCCGCAGCGACTCGGCGAACGACTGGTTGGGCCAGATCTCGACGTTGTTGAGCCACTCGCGGTGCTCGAGCGGTCCGCCTAACGTGTGCGCGGTGTGCGCGCTCCACTGGAAGGTGACGAGCCCGTAGGGCCGCATGCCGCGGTGGTACGGCAGGGCGAGGCGCGAGGTCTCGAAGTCGATGAAGTGAAGCGGACCATGGAGCGTCTCGATCTTTCGGCGGAGCTCCGGCCCAACGAATGGGACGCCCAAGCGAGTGTACTCGATCTGGCGGCGTTGGCGCGCCGCCGTGCCGCCGGGATTGTGGTCCTTCTGGATGAGCTCGTCGACCGGCGCCTCGAGGAGCGAGGCCGAGTGGCGGTCGAGCATCCAGGGGATCATGCGTGAGGCGCCGGGCGCCTTGGCCGTGCCGACCGAGTACAGCTCCAGCACGTGCGGCTTCACATCCGCCAAATCACCCCAGCACTCGGCGAACCCGTTGCGCGGTTGGCCCGGTGTGCGGAACTCGCAGTCCCGGCAATGCGAGCCCAGTTCCACGCCCTCGCTGTGCGTCTCGAGCGGGGCATCGAGACGCGACTCAAAGATGAGTGCCGCCTCGGCGACCTGGTCGTGCATGATCGCGACCTCGCGGGCGACATCGACTTCGGTGACGAGGTCCAGTTGGGCGAGGTCGTCGGCCGAACCGGTGAAGCGCGCCGTATGCAAGCGCAGGGAGCCATCCGCTGCCGGGCGCCTAACCAACTGAAAATATCCCGGGACGTTGTCGAGGCCGGTCGCCTTGCTCTTGTCGACCAGTGCCAGGACCGGCTGGATGACACACCCGGGCATGAGGTGCTCGAGCAGCACGATCTGATACGTGAGGTCGGCGATTTTCTTGTCCCAATTCGCGTCGACGCGGTACGGCCGGCGGGTCGTGAGGAATTCGCCCGACCGGTTCTGCGCCAACTGGCGCGCGTGTTCCGTGCCGTCGAACGACTTGGCTTTGACCTCGATCACGCGGAGGACGTTCCCGCGCTTCTCGAGGATGTCGACGCGCGCCTGTCGGCGCCCAACGAGCAGGGTCGCCTCGAAGAGCGTTACGTTAGGCGCCTCGAGCGCCGCGCGGGTGTGGGCGAAGTCCCGCGTGACGTCGCGGCCGTAGTCGAGCTGGATGCCGTCGGGGTAGCGCGCCTTGGCGAGCGCTTCGACCATGTACCCGCCGTCGGCCAGCATGGCGAGGTACGCGTCGCCCTGGCGGGCGTCGGGATAGCCGTTCTCGCGGAAGAAGAGTTTGGCCGGGCAGTCGCGGGCGAGGATGAAGTCGGACTTGGAGAGGGTTCGCGCGCGGGAGGCTGGCTGCGAGTTGGGCGAAGACACGGCGGGACTGGTCATTGAGTTAGCACGTGAAGAGGTCACGGGCTAATCTGCACGGGGGGTCTGACAGCGGCTGGCTACACGACTGGGTCGCAGGGCATCGCGGAGTTCTTGCCTACAAAGTAGGCAGGAACCCGCGATATCGCAGCCCCGCTATTGCTTGCTCGCCATCGTCGTATCGTATCATTTCGTTGCCCGCGGCATCATGTTACCGCTCATGAACGCCCCAACCCCCTCGGCCCGACTCGACGACCATTGGGACGACGGACCGCCCGGCGCATCCGGCGCCGATGCGCTCGACCAACTGGTCTACCTCTCGAACCTCATCGGACGCGAAGCCCGGCTCGTGCAGCCGGGCGGTGGCAACACGTCCACCAAGATCGGCGATGCGCTGCTCGTCAAGGGAAGCGGCACCGACCTGCGCACCATCGGCCGGTCGGGCTTCACGCGACTGTCCCTCCCGGCACTGGCTGCGCTCAGAACCGCCGACTCGATGCGCGACGATGAAATGATGCGGTTCATGGCGCAGTGCATGACGGAGCCCGGCGGCCCAACGCCCAGCGTCGAGACGCCGTTGCACTCGCTCCTTCCGCACCCGGTGATCGCGCACACGCACGACGTCGCGACGATGAGCCTCACCAACGTGACCGATGCGACGGCCGAGCATCTCGTCGGCGATGTGTTAGGCGGTGAGATCGTGTACGTGCCGTACGTGCGGCCCGGGTTCCCGTTAGCCCAGGCGGTGAGTCGCATGGTGGACCGGCTGCCGCCCGGAACGATCGGACTTGCGCTCGCGCATCACGGGCTCATGGTGTGGGCCGATGATGCGCACGAGTGCTACGCACGCCTGCTGCGCGTCGTGAACCGCATCGAAGACTATCTGGCGACGAAGCGTCGCGGCCGCGCAAGGCCGGCGCTCGTTGCGGATCGGCGCCCACCGGCCGATCTACGCCGTCGCTGTGCCGAAATCGTACTGCCGGCCGTGCGCGGCGCGCTCGGTGCGGCGAGCCGCGTCATTCTGCACTTCGACGACGGCGACGACGTCCTGAGCGCGCTCGCCGACACGCGCATGCAGGAGGTGACGCGCCGCGGGATGGCTACGCCCGAGCACATTCTGCGCGCCGGCCGGCTGCCGCTCTGGTTAGGCATCGATCCGTTGGCGGCGCCGGACGCGTTGGCCGCCGCCGTTCGCACACAGTTGGCGAGCCAGCACGCGGAGTACGAGGCGTATCACGCCCGGCACGCCGCGGCGGACGAGCGCCCCCTCGACGACTGGGCCAAGGTCGTGCTCGTTCCGGGGCTCGGCATGATCACCGCGTCGCGCGACAAGCGCGGAGCGATCATCGCAAGCGCATGTTACCGCGCCACATTCGAGGCGATCGCGAATGCCGAAGTGATCGATGCGTTCCGGTTCATCGCCGAGTCCGAGGTATTCGAGTTCGAGCATTGGCCGCTCGAGCGGCGCAAGATCGACGAGCAGGATGCACGCGAAGGCGCCACCCTGCTCTTGCCACGCCACGTGGCCGTGGTGTTAGGCGGCGGGAGCGGCATCGGGAAGGCAGCCGCACACCGCTTCGCGAAAGAGGGTGCGCACGTCGTGGTGGCCGATGTCGATGGGCCGGCCGCCCAAGCCGTCGCATCGGAGATTGGCCTAACGTACAAGGACCGCGCCATCGGCGTCGAGCTGGACGTGCGGGACGACGCGAGCCTCGCGCACCTCGTGCAGGAAACCGTGTTGGCGTTCGGCGGCATCGACTCGTTGTTCTACACCGCCGGCCAGGCGCCTCGATTCGCAGGTGTGACGGCGCTGCGTCGCGACGATCTCCAGCGGCAGTTGGATGTGCACTACCTCGGCGCCGTTCTCGCGATGGGAGCCGTTGCCTCCGTGATGCAACGGCAGCAACTCGGCGGATCGATCGTCGCGTCGGTGTCGAAGGCCGCGCTGGCGCCCGGCCGCGATGCCGCCGCGTATGGGGGAAGCAAGGCGGCGCTGCTCCAGGCGATGCGGGTCGCCGC
>DATJET010000150.1:0-6200 GCA_035496295.1 Gemmatimonadaceae bacterium | reverse complement strand
ACGGCGCGCGGCGCGAGCGCGACGGTCAGCGCGGCGAGGCACGCGCACGCCAGACGCCCATGCATGTCAGTGCCGCATGCGGCGCTCGCGCCGCCGAAAGAAGCCTAACAACGGCGCGACGTAGCCGTCGGCGGTGCGCAGCCGGATCAGGTCGGCGCCGGCGGTGCGCAATCGACGGGCGACGGCCGCGTCGCGTGCGGCCGCAGCGCGGCCGAACGCGTCGCGGACGTCGCCGCGCGCGCTGTCCACCCACCGCCACTCGTCGCGCTCCGGATCCCGGAGCGCGACGAGTCCGACGTCCGGCAGATCCACGTCCCGGTCGTCGACGAGGTGCACACCGATCGTGTCATGACGCCGCGCCACCATCTCGAGCGCACGATCGTACTCGCCGGCCATCCAATCGGAGAACACGAAGACCACGGCGCGACGCTTGAGGATCCGCATCGCGAACTCGAACGCCGCGGCGAGGTCGGTGCCCTTCCCGCGCGGCTCGAACGACACCATCTCGCGAATCACGCGCAGCACGTGCCGCTTACCCTTGGCCGGCGCGACGAACTGCTCGACGTGATCGGAGAACAGGATCGCGCCTACGCGATCGTTGTTGCGCACGGCGGCCAATGCGAGCACCGCGCTCACCTCCGTGGCCAGCTCCGCTTTCGTTCGACGCCGAGTGCCGAACGCGTCGGACGCACTGTGGTCGATGAGGAACAACACCGTGAGCTCGCGTTCCTCGGTGTATCGCCTAACGTAAGGCGCGCCCGACCGCGCCGTGACACGCCAGTCGATCGTGCGCACATCGTCGCCGGGCAGGTACGGCCGCACGTCGGCGAACTCCACGCCGCGTCCCTTGAACACACTCGAGTATTCCCCGGCCAGCACGTCCTGCACCAGTCGCCGGCTCCGGATCTCGAGCTGGCGAACCTGTCGCAGAACGTCGGGAAGAATCACGGCACGCGCAGGGCGTCGAGGATGCGGTCGAGGACCTGATCGGCCGTCACGCTCTCGGCGTCCGCCTCGTAGGTGAGAATGACGCGGTGGCGCAGCACGTCGTGCGCGAGCGTCTTGAGATCCGACGGCGCAACGTAGCCGCGTCCGTCGAGAAAAGCCTGTGCCTTGGCCGCGCGCACCAACGCGATCGCCGCGCGCGGACTCGCCCCGTATGCGACCAACGGTGCTAACGGAGCGAGACCGGCGGCCGTTGGGTCGCGCGTGGCACGCACCAGGTCGAGCGCGTACTCGCGCGCGCGCGGATCGAGATAGATGTGGTCCACCACGCGGCGCGCGGCGAGGATGCGCTCGGCATCCACGACGGGCCGCACCACAGGTATGGCGCCGCCGGTCATCAGGTCGAGCATCGCACTCTCTTCGTCGCGCGCCGGGTAGGTGACGAGCAGCTTCATCATGAACCGGTCGACCTGCGCCTCGGGCAACGGATAAGTTCCTTCCTGCTCGATCGGATTCTGCGTGGCCAGCACGAGGAACGGCTCCTCGAGCGGATACGTGACGCCGCCGATCGTGACCTGCTTTTCCTGCATCGCCTCGAGCAGCGCGCTCTGCACTTTCGCCGGCGCACGGTTGATCTCATCCGCGAGGATGATGTTGGCGAAAATCGGTCCTTGCTGCACCGTGAATCCGCCGCTCCGTTGGTCGTACACCATCGTCCCGACGAGGTCGGCGGGCAGCAGATCGGGCGTGAACTGCACGCGACAGAAGGACGCGTCGATCGACGCCGCGAGCGCCCGCACGGCGAGCGTCTTGGCCAACCCGGGCACGCCCTCGAGCAACACGTGTCCGTCGGCCAACAGCCCAACGAGCAGGCGATCGAGCATCGCGCGCTGTCCAATCACGACGCCGCCGAGCTCGGCCCGCATGCGCTCGACGAAGGAACTTTCGTTGCGCACGCGCGCGTTGAGTGCGTCGAGGTCGGTAGTGGTGCGGATGTCGAGGGACATGAGAGAACTATAGAGGGAAGCGGCGCCTGACGGCGCCTTGGGGAAGCGCTTCGCTTGGGGAATCGGCGGCTGGCGCCGCCTTGGGGAATGGAGTGGGAGCCACTGCCTCGACAAGCGATCTCGCCCGCACGCGATTATATTTGAAGATGCTGGGAGGGTTCCGCACCGCGGAACCAAGGCGTTTCCCAACCGGCCCCCCAGCTCGGTTCCACTCACTACCAATGGGAGATCAGATGAACCTACCCGCCGCAACGCTCCGTCCGACCAACCTGAGCGCATAGTCCCGAGCGGGACGCTCGCGTCCCGCTCGGCATCATATGCTCGGTCGCGCGATGGAACGGCGTGCACTCCGGTGCCGATATCTGGTCATCGGCAGCGGCGTTGCCGGACTACACACGGCATGGCGTGCGTCGCTGTCGGGCGACGTCGTGCTGCTCACCAAACGCTCGCTCTTCGACAGCGCGACGGCGTACGCGCAGGGCGGGATCGCCGCCGCCATCGGTGCCGGTGATTCGCCGGAGCTGCACCAACAGGATACGCTTGCCGCGGGTGCCGCGATGTGCGATCGCGCGGCAGTGGACGTGCTCGTGCACGAAGGACCCGCGCGCGTGCGCGAGCTGCGGTCGGCCGGCGTGCACTTCGACCTGGATCCGCGCGGCGAGTTTCTGTTAGGCAAGGAGGCCGCGCACTCCGAGCGGCGCATCGTGCATGCGCATGGCGACCAGACGGGGGCCGAGGTGGTGCGCGCGCTGGTCGAGCGGGTCCGCGCATCGGAGCGAGTGCGCGTGCTCGAGCGAACGCGGGCACTCGAGCTGGTCGTCGAAGACGGGATCTGTTTCGGCGTGCGTGCGAGCCAGGCGGGCGCGCCGCTCGAGATTCACGCCGACGCGACCGTGCTCGCCACGGGTGGGTGTGGCCAGGTGTATCGCTACACCACCAACCCGGCCGTTGCCACCGGCGACGGCGTCGCACTCGCCTACCGCGCAGGCGCCGAGCTCGAGGACATGGAGTTCGTGCAGTTCCATCCAACCGCGCTCGACACGCCCGAGACGCCGCTCGCGCTCATCTCGGAAGCCGTTCGCGGCGAGGGCGCGATCCTCATCAATGCGTTAGGCGAGCGGTTCATGCCGGCGCGCCACGCCGACGCCGAGCTGGCGCCGCGCGACGTGGTGGCCCGCGAGGTGTTCCGCGAGCAGCAGGCCACCGGCGGCGTTCGGCTCGACGCCACTGCGTTAGGCGGAGGCTTCGCCCAACGATTCCCGGGCATCTTCGCGCTCTGCATGGCGCGTGGCGTCGACCCGCGCGTCGAGCCCATCCCCGTGACCCCGGCGGCGCACTACGCCATGGGCGGCATCGTGACCGATCTCGCGGGACGCTCGACGCTGCGCCGGCTTTACGCCTGTGGCGAAGTCGCTCGCACGGGCGTGCACGGCGCCAACCGCCTCGCATCCAACTCGCTGCTCGAGGGACTCGTGTTCGCCGAGCGCGTGGCACGCGACCTGGAAACGGTGCCGCCGTTGGACGCGATGCCGCCCGCGCGCGACTGGCAGGTCCCGCCGCTCACCGACCGCGGCGCCGCGCAGGTGGCCGCGAACCTGATTCGCGAGACGATGTGGAAGCACGCGGGCATCGTGCGGTCCGCCGATGGATTGCGCACGTGCCTCACGGTGCTCGACGACATCGAGCGCCGTCTGCCCGAGGGCGCCACCGAAGAGGCCAATCTGGTCGAGACCGCGCGGCTCATCGCGCGGGCCGCGCTGCTGCGCGAAGAGTCGCGCGGCGGCCATTACCGCACCGATTTCCCGCGCTCCAGGCGGAGCTGGCAGCACCGGCACGTCCTGTGGCGGAGAAACGGCGCGCTCGTGACGACGTGATCCGGAGTCAACATGGCGCACACTGATCGATATTCCGCTCTCCAGGCTGAGATTCGCGCGCTCGCGCGCGATCGCAATGCCATCATCCTCGCGCACAACTATCAGCGCCCCGAAGTCCAGGACGTGGCGGACGTGGTGGGCGACTCGTTAGGCTTGTCGCGCGAAGCGGCGCGCACCGGGGCCGACGTGATTGTCTTTTGCGGCGTCCACTTCATGGCCGAGACTGCCGCCATCTTGTCTCCGGCAAAAACGATTCTGCTGCCAGACCTCGGTGCCGGCTGCTCGCTGTCGGCAACGATCGATGCCACGCAGTTGCGTGCGTGGAAAGCCGAGCACCCGGGCGCGGTCGTCGTGAGCTACGTGAACACGACGGCAGAGGTGAAGGCCGAGAGCGACTACTGCTGCACGTCGGGCAACGCCGTGGAAGTCGTGCAATCGATTCCCGCCGATCGGGAGATCCTGTTCCTTCCCGACATGTTCCTGGGAGCCCACGTTAGGCGTATCACGGGGCGGACCAATATGCACGTGTGGATGGGCGAGTGTCACGTACACGCAGGCATCACGCCTGCGCGCGTGGCCGAGCAGCGCGCGGCGCATCCCGAGGCGGAGTTTCTCGTGCACCCCGAGTGCGGGTGCTCGACGAGCTTGATCGAAGCGATGTCGGCAGGCGACATCGATCCGTCGGGCGTGCAGGTGTTGTCCACCGAAGGAATGATCCGCCGGCCGTCGCAGTCGGACGCCGACACGTTCATCGTGGCAACGGAAGTCGGGATCTTGCATCGACTCGAGCGGGCGTATCCGGATCGCACGTTCCTCGCCGCCGACGAGCGCGCGTCGTGCCAGTACATGAAGGTGACGACGCTCCCCAAGGTGAAACATTCGCTCGAGGCGATGGAGTACCACATCACCGTGCCGCGCGAGATCGCGGATCGGGCGCGCGGCGCGATCGACCGCATGGTGGCGATCGGCGGGGCAGCGCCGTCAGCGACCGCACCCGCGGCGATGGTGGGCGAGTGATCGCCACACTCCTGGCCGGCGCCAACGCAACGTTAGGCTTTCCGTTATCCGCGGCGACGACGCGCGCACTCGTGCGGGCGGCGCTCGATGAGGACCGCGCGTTCGAGGACATCACGACGCTCGCCACCGTTCCCGCCGAGGCGCAAGGCCGCGCCGCGATTGTCGCACGGACGACGGGTGTGATCGCGGGTCTGCCGCTGTCGATCACGGCGTTCGAAATCATGAGTCGCGACGTGACCGTTCGCGTCATCGCGGGCGACGGTGAGCATGTCGGGGCCGGCGGCGTCGTGGCCGAGGTCGCGGGGCCGTGGCGCGCGCTACTGAGTGCCGAGCGCGTTGCGCTCAATTTCGTGCAGCGGTTGTCCGGAGTGGCGACGCTGACGGAGCGCTATGTCGAAGCCGTGCAGGGAACCGCGGCTCGGATCTACGACACGCGGAAGACGACGCCGACCTTTCGGGCGATCGAGAAGTACGCCGTGCGGTGCGGCGGCGGTGTGAACCATCGCGCCGATCTGGCGGACGCCGTACTGATCAAGGACAACCACCTTGCTGCGTTAGGCGGCGACATCGCGCTGGCGGTGCGCCGGGCGCGCGAGGCGGGCCGGCCCGGCATCGGCGTGGAAGTCGAGTGCGACAACGTCGCGCAGGTGGACGCGGCGCTGGCTGCCGGCGCGGACGTCATCCTGCTCGACAACATGCCACTCGATGCGATGCGCGCGTGCGTGGCGCGCGTGGCGGGGCGCGTGCCGCTCGAGGCGTCGGGCGGCGTGACGCTCGACCGCGTGCGAGCGATTGCGGAGACGGGCGTCGACCGAATCTCGGTGGGCGGCCTCACGCACTCGACACCGGCGCTGGATCTGGGACTGGACTACCTCGCGTCGTCCGGCAATGGCTAATACGCGACGTTGACCTGCACCTGGACCGACCGCGGTCTGCCAACTGACGCGCCGCTGAAGAACGCGCCTTTCAGCAGATACCAATTGTCGAAGACATTGTTGATATGGATTTCGGGCCGTACGGCGGCAGCGACGCGTCCGACGGATCCGGCGTTAGGCCGTTGGTCGGCCCGCTGCCGTACGTACCGGTCGCCCCAACACAGCGGCATGAGTGCTGTCGGGATCGCGAGGTCGGCGCGGGCGTGTCGGCCAGCTCCATGTGGTTCGTTAGGCACCGAGTGGCGATCGGGGATGCAGATTCCGAACGCGCGACACACGGCGGTTGACGTTGACCGTCTCGTTCTCCCTTAGAAGAGTCGCGGATCGGTTCGCGCCAATTTCGAGTCGTGGAGACCGTGCGCATCCGGGCCTGACGCCTTAAGTTGATGGTCATGAAGCGCTTCGGGACCTTCTTGATCGGC
>DATJET010000149.1:0-2698 GCA_035496295.1 Gemmatimonadaceae bacterium | reverse complement strand
GTTAGGAACCACTGTCGGGGCACTGAAGATGCGCGTGCACAGGGCACGCGAGGCGCTCCAGGTCCTTTTAGAGGAAAAATACGCCTGATGCTCGATAACCTTGATCCCCGAGAGCGCCGGAGCGAAGACACGCCCAAGTCGGGTGAGACTTCTGCGGCGCGTCCGCTGTCCGATCGCGAGGTTCCGTTAACCGGAGACACCCGGACTGCGACCCTGAATGCGTGGCTCGACGGCGAAGTGCCGGAGAACGAGGCCCGCGCCACTGCCAACGCGCGCGACGTCGAGTTCTGGCTGCGCATCGAGAAGGAAGTCGAAGTGCGCCGCGAGATGAAGACGCCGGTGCACGTCTACCGCCAGATCATGGAGGCGCTGCCCGTCGATGCGCCTACGGCGCTGCCGTGGTTCAAGCGCCAGGTGACGGTGACGCCCATGATGGCAATGGCCGCGACGGCTGGTGCCGTGGCCGTCGGTATGGCGATCGGCGCCGCGCTCACGAAAGGCCGCTAACCGTCGGTCAGGTTGCGACACAGGCGCACGCGATGAGCGTGCGCCTTTTTTTGTGCGTGCGACGCTGCCTAAATGTGAATCGCGTGGCCCGAAACGCCTAACGCCGCTTCTTTGGTCGTCTCGCTCAGCGTCGGATGCGCGTGGATGGTCGTGGCCACGTCTTCGCTCGAGGCGTCGTAGGCGAACGCCAGCACGAGCTCGGCCGCCAGTTCCGACACCGTTGGGCCGATCAGGTGCGCGCCGAGCAGGAGGTCGGTCTTCGCGTCGGCGATGAGCTTGATGAAGCCAGTCGTCTCGCCGGCGGTGCGCGCACGGCCGTTGGCCGAGAACGGGAAGCGGCCCACGCGATAGTCGCGCCCACTCTGCTTGACCTGCTGTTCCGTTAGGCCGATGGCGGCGACCTCGGGCCACGTGTACACGATGGACGGGATCGGGCGATAGTTCATGTGCGTCCGCCGGCCGGCGATGGTCTCGACCGCCACGACGCCTTCCTCTTCCGCCTTGTGCGCCAGCAGCAGACCGCCCACGACGTCGCCGATCGCGTAGACGTGCGGCACGTTGGTCCGCAGTTGCGCGTCCACGACGATCTCGCCGCGCTTTCCGGTGGCCAGTCCGAGCGCCGCTGCGTCGATGCCGGTGAGCGACGGCTTGCGCCCAACGGCGACGAGCACGCGGTCGGCGGTGATCGTCTCCTTGGCGCCGCTGGACTCGACATCCACGCGGACGTGGTTGCCGTCGCGCGTGGCGCCGGCGACCTTCGTGCCGGCGCGAATGACGAGGCCCTGCGCGCGGAACACCTTGTCCGCTTCCTTCACCACCTCGGCGTCGTTGCCGGCGAGAATCGTCGGCAGCAGCTCGACCACCGTGACCTTCGCGCCTAACCGGCGCCACACCGAGCCGAGCTCGAGTCCGATCACGCCGCCGCCGATCACGATGAGGTGTTCGGGAACGTCGGGCATGGCCAGCGCGCCGACGTTGGACAACACGCGGTCTTCGTCGAACGGCAGAAACGGCAAGGCGATCGGGACACTGCCGGTGGCGATCACGACATCGCGGGCACGGTACGTCGTGGTCGATCCATCCGCCGCGCGCACCTCGACCACATTACCGGGCCGCAGCGTGCCGCGACCCTTCGCCCACGTGACGTTGTTCTTCCGGAACAAGTATTCGATGCCGCGCGTGTTTGCCGATACGACGCGATCCTTTCGCGCGAGCATCGTGGCGAGGTCCAGCGTCACGTCACCGACGCGAACCCCGTGTTCGGCGAGATGCGTGCGCGTGAACTCGAAGTGCTCCGACGACTGCAGCAGCGCTTTCGACGGAATGCACCCCACGTTTACACAGGTGCCACCGAGGGTGGCGTCCATTTCGACGCAGACGGTGGAGAGACCGAGCTGCGCGGCGCGAATCGCGGCCACGTAGCCGCCTGGGCCGCCGCCGATGATGACGACGTCGGGAGAGAGCGTATCAGCCATTGCCTAACCAGTAAACAGGGAGGCGCGCGGCGATGTTCCCGCGCGCCCATGTGCGCGATCAATCGACCAGCATGGCCGCCGGATCCTCCATCAACTCCTTCACGCGCACGAGAAAGAGTACGGCCTGTTGGCCGTCGACGAGGCGATGATCGTACGACAGCGCGATGTACATCATCGGCCGGATCACCACCTGGCCGTTTATCGCGACCGGGCGATCCTGGGTCTTGTGCAAGCCGAGGATGCCGACCTGCGGATAGTTCAGGATCGGTGTCGAGACGAGCGAGCCGAATACACCGCCGTTGGTAATCGTGAACGTGCCGCCCGTGAGGTCATCCATCGTGAGCTTGCCGTCTCGCGCACGCGCGGCCACGGCGGACAGTTGGCGGCTGAACTCGATCATCCCCATGCGATCGGCGTCCTTGATGACGGGGACGACGAGTCCCTGATCAGATGCGACGGCGATGCCGAGGTTCACGTAGTGCTTGTAGATGATGCTGTCGCCGTCGATCTGCGCGTTCACCGCCGGGTACGCGTTCAGCGCCATCGTCGCCGCGCGCGCGAAGAACGGCATGAACGTGAGCTTGACGCCGTGCTGTTTCTCGATGCGTTCCTTGAGTCGCTCGCGCACGCCCATCACGGCGGACATGTCGACTTCGTTGAACGTCGTGAGGTGCGCGGTTGCATGCTGCGCCTGCACGAGATTCTCGGCGATGCGC
>DATJET010000148.1:0-3119 GCA_035496295.1 Gemmatimonadaceae bacterium | reverse complement strand
GGACGCTCCCGTCGTGCTGTCGAATCCGCGGCTGATCCGGCCGTTCGAGGCGCTCGTCCGCGTCTTCCCGTTGCCGCGCTACGGCACGATCGATCCCACCCCGTTCGTGGCGGTGTTCTTTCCGGCGTTCTTCGGGCTCATGGTCGGAGACATCGGGTACGGCGTCCTGCTCGCCGCCATCGGGCTCGTGCTGCACAAGGGCGCGAAGCCCGACACGTTGCGGCGCACGGTGGCGGAGATCATCGGCCCGTGCGCGCTGTTCACGATTCTCGCGGGCGTCCTGTTCGGCGAAGCGTTCGGCGACGCCGGCAAGCAGCTCGGATTGCGGCCGCTCGCGTTCGACCGCCACGAAGCGATGATCCCGTTTCTGCTGCTCGCGGTCTCGCTCGGCGTCGTGCACATCCTGCTCGGGCTCGGCCTCGGCGTCGCGAGCGCGATACACCGCCATCCGCGCGAGGCGCTGGGGCGGGGCGTGTCCGGCATCATGGTCGTGCTCGTGATCCTCGCGCTGCTGGCCGCGGTGAAGGTGCTGCCGTCCAGCTTCTTCACGCCGGCGGCCATCGGCCTGCTCGTGACGTTTCCGCTGTTGATCGTGCTCGAGGGCATCGTCGCGCCCATCGAGCTGCTTTCGACGCTTGGCAACATCCTGTCGTACGCGCGCATCATGGCGCTCGGCGTGGCGTCCGTGATGCTGGCGGTCGTGGCGAACCGCATGGTCGGAGCGATCGGCAGCGTGACGGTCGGCGTGCTGTTCGCGCTGCTGTTTCATCTCGTCAATTTCGCGATCGCGTTGTTCAGTCCCACGGTGCACGCGCTGCGTCTGCACTATGTCGAGTTCTTCGGGAAGTTCTACAGTCCGGGTGGCGTCCGTTATCAGCCGTTCGGGCATTGGATGCCGGCCCGGCCGGCGACCCAGGAAGGGAGCTGATATGGAGGCGGTCTACATCACCTTCGGTGCCGCGCTGGCGGTCGCAATTCCCGCGCTCGCCACCGCATGGGCGCAGTCCCGAATCGGCCCGGCGGTCGCCGCCGCGCTGGCGGAGAAGCCCGAGCTGAATACCACGGCGATCCTGATGATCGCGATCCCGGAGACCATGGTGATACTCGGCTTCGTGGTCGCGGCGGCGATTCTGTTCAAATGATCGACGCATTGCTCGCAACGCTGGAACGCGAGGGCGAGGCCGACGTCGCGCGCGTGTTGGCCGAAGGACGGGCGCAGGCCGCCGCGGTGGCTGCCGAGTCCGAGGCCCGGATCGTCGCGCGCAAACGCGCGGCGCTGGGGTCGCGAGAAGCCGAAGGGCGAGTTTCGCTCGAGCGGCAGCACGCCAATGCCCGGCGCGCCGCCCGCGGCCGCGTGCTCGCGGCGCGCGCCGCGCTGCTGGAGCGACTGTTCGCAGCGCTGCGCGAATGCCTGCCCGGCGTCGCTGCGACGCCGGCCTATCGCGAAACGCTGGCGGGTGACGTCATGCGGGCCGTCCGATTCGCGGGCGGGCGGCCGGCGGTGCTGCGCTGCGCCGCGTCCCTCGCATCCGCGCTGGCGCGCGTCGTCAAAACGAACGGCAAGCTGCGCATCGAGGCGGTCCCGGACATCGCCGCGGGGTATCGCCTCGTGACCACGGACGGTGTGCTCGAGGTCGATGCCACACTGGAGGGCGCACTGGAGCGGCTGCGTCCCCGCATCGCGCTCGCGGCACTTACGGCCTTCGAGAACGCGGGGGCGAGGTCTCCGTGACGACGCCGTGGGGAGATCTCGCGGCCCGCGCCCGCGGGCTCGGGACACACCTTCTGCGTCGTGACGAGCTCGATGCATTGGCCGCCATGCCCGACGTCGACGCGCTCGCCGACGCATTTCGCTCGCGTGGCCTCGTGGCGGCCGACTCGCGGGCGAGCGCCGAGCAGCTCGAGCGCGCCGTGCGGCGCGCCGCGGCCGCGCGGCTGCGCGTGCTGTCGCGTTGGGCCGGCGATCGCGAGGCCGCACTGGCGATCATCTTCGCCGATGAGGATCGTCGCAGCGTCCGCGCGCTGCTGCGCGGCGCCGTGCAGCACGCCGATCCGGATGACCGCGTCGCTGGCCTGATTCCGACGCCCACGCTGCCCGAGCGCGCCCTCACGCAGCTGGCGGCGCAGCCCGCTGCCGCCGCGATCGCCACGCTCCTGGTGGCGTGGAACCACCCCTTCGGCCCGGCGCTGTTGCCCCTCGCGACGGGGACGCAGCCCGACTTGCTGACCATGGAGCTTCGACTCGATGCGGCGTTTGCCGCGCAGGCGCTGCGCGGCGCGCGCGCCAGCCACCAGCGCGATCTCGTCGCGTACGTCCGCGAGACCATCGATCTCGAGAACGCGTCCGCCGCGCTCGTTCTCGCGACGCACGAGGGCGAGCTGCGCCCCGGTGACGCGTTCATCCGTGGGGGCGCGCGTCTCACCCTTCCCGGATATCTGGACGCGATCGACGCGCGTGGGGTCGGCGAGGCGGGCCGGCGCCTGGCCGCGGTGTTTTGGCCGGCGGCACTTGCCGCCGTGTTCGAGCGCGCGGTTTCCGAGCGGGCGATGGTGGAAAGCGCGCTGCTGCGCCATCGGATCGCGGCGCAGGCCGCCGCGGCGCGGCGCGATCCGGCCGGCGTCGCGTCCATCGTCTGGTTCGCGATGCGACAGCGCGCCGAGGTGATCGATCTCCAGCGCATCATTTGGGGCGCCACACTCGCCGTACCGCACGGCGTCATCGACGACCTACTGGTGACCGCCTGATGACACAGCGCAGCGAAGTGCGGGTCCTCTGCCGCCCCGAGCTGGGCGCGGGCTTCGCGCTCGCGGGCCTCCGTACCGTGCCCGCGGCGAACGCTGAGGAAAGTCGCGCGCGCATGCAGGAGCTCCTCGCCGCACCAGATGTGGGCGTCGTCCTGGTCGAGGAGGCGCAGTACGAGGGCTTCCCCGAGGACCTGCGGCGCCAGATCGGCCGCCACGCGCTTCCTATGGTCGTGCCGTTCCCCGAGCCGGTATGGGGGGAAGGCCGTGCGCCGTCGGAGGAATACATCGTGGAGCTGCTGCGCCAGGTGATCGGCTATCGCGTGAGGCTCAAATGAGCCGCGAAGGTCCGAGCATTATTCGAGCGAGCGGAGCGC
>DATJET010000147.1:0-5107 GCA_035496295.1 Gemmatimonadaceae bacterium | reverse complement strand
GCCTCTGAGTTAGGGATAGCAGGAGATGGCCGCGGTAGAGGTGTCAGTGCTGAGCGTCTTCGCCGGTGCGAGGCGCGCGCCCAGGGAAATAGGAGAAAAAAAGCTAAGGCTCAACAGGATAACAAAAGAGTGAAACCACGGATAACGAAAGTGATCGTTCGATGCGGAGGGGAGTGCGGTCGCCAATGGTTGGTGAGGGGTCTTGTGTTTGTTAACAACAAAACACCTCCCCCGTCCGTTGGGCACCGCACTTCCCTCCGCGCAGAACGATCACTTTCGTTATCCCTTGTTTCACTTTCGTTATCCCTTCAAGCCTTTGTCGAAGTCACTGCCCTCCCCTCAACGCATGAGCACCGGACGAGTCTCGGCGTTGCCGCCAATTGTGCGATCCTAAACTCAGACGCGCTTCACTAGTATCGTGTTGCCCATGGGAGATCCGTTTCATCCGTCAAATCCCCATGATCCGTGTTCCCCAAGGCGAGGAGATCCTCCATGGGCTGCACAGACAGTACCCACGGTGTCGTCCTCGCTGCGCGCCGAGGCACGCACCGTTAGGCAGTCGTCATTACAGGTGCAATAGCGATGCGGCATTCCCACCCAGAATCTTCGCCCGCTCTTCCGGCGACACGCGCACCGCGGCCAGGCTGTCCTTCATGAGCGCGATGCTGCCGATCATGTGCGGATAATCGCTGCCGGCCAGCACGTGGTCCGCGCCGGCGAAATCCACGGCCAGGCGCAGTGCGGCCGGATCGAAGTTCACCGTGTCGTAGTAGAAATCGCGCAGGTACGAGCTCGGCGCACGCTGCACGTGCTCGCGACAGTCGGCGAACGCACGCCAACCGCGGTCGAGGCGCTCGGCGATGTACGGAATCGCACCGCCCAGGTGCGCGAGCACGAATCGGATGCGCGGATAGCGCTCGGGGATTCCCGCGAACACGAGATGCGCGGCCGCGAGACTGCTGTCGAAAAGGAAACCGACGAGCGCGGTGAGCCAGTATTCGGTCATGCCGGATACGTTCGCTGGGTTGGTCGGGTGGATGTGGAGCACTGCGCCTAACCGATTTGCTTCGGCGTAGAGCGGCTCGAAGCGCGCATCGGCGAGCGGCACGCCGTTCACGTTGCTGAACAGCATGGCGCCTGCGAAGCCCAACTCCGTCATCGCGCGCCGCAGCTCCGCCACCGATGCAGCGGGATCGCAGAGCGGCAGCGTGGCGAGTGCGGCAAACCGCGGGCCGCGCTCGCGGACCGCGTGGGCGAACGCATCGTTCACAAGGCGCGCGAGGCGCGCCGCGCGAGCCGGCGTCTCGACGTGCGTGCCTGGCGTCGTCAGCGTGATCACCTGTGTGTCGACACCGTCGCGTTCGAGCACGGTCTGGCGGTACGCGATGTCGCGGTGGCCGCGGACGGCCACGTTGTAGTCGCCCGGGTAGTGCACGCACGGATTGCCGGATGCGTCCTCCGTAAGGCGCACGACGCTGTCGGGTTCGCGCAGCGCGTCGAGGTAGGCGGGCGGATAATAGTGGTTGTGGATGTCGATCAACATGCGATGGTTTGGAAGCACGAGTTCGGCGAGCGTTCACAGCGTGGTGCCCTACTATTATAGTAGGGTGAACGCCGTCGCCGCTTTCGCTTTCCTCTCTCACATCGCGCGTTCTGCAATGCGACGTCTCGCTCTCGCCTTTTGCTTCGTTGCCGCTTCCGCCGGCACCCTCTCCGCGCAGCGGACCACGTTCACGCACGCCGACACACTGCGCGGGACCAACGGACCCGGCCGCTCGTGGTGGGACGCGACGTTCTACGATCTGCACGTGGCGGTGAATCTCGCAGACAGCAGCATCCGCGGCTACAACGGTATCACGTACCGGGTGATCGCGCCCGCGAAGGAGATGCAGATCGACCTGCAGGTGCCGATGGAAGTCGACAGCATCGTCGAGGACGGACACGCGCTGACCGCACGCCGCGACAGCAACGCGTTCTTCGTGGCGATGCCGTCGCCTCAAGTTGTTGGCGACACGAAGACCGTCACCGTGTACTACCACGGTCATCCGCGGGTGGCCAAGCGTCCGCCGTGGGATGGCGGGTTCATCTGGCGACAGGACAGCCTCGGCCACCCCTGGGTGGCGACGGCTAACGAAGGACTCGGCGCCAGCGTGTGGTGGCCTAACAAGGACATTCCCGCCGACGAGCCCGACAGCCAGCGCATCGCGATCACCGTGCCCGACTCGATGACCGACGTGTCGAACGGACGCTTGCGCAGCACGACGCACAACGCCGATGGCACGACCACGTACGAGTGGTTCGTCACGAGCCCGATCAACAACTACGACGTCGAGGTCAACGCCGGCACGTACGCACACTGGACGGACACCTTCCACGGCGAGAACGGCATTCTGACCATGGACTTCTGGCCGCTGGCCTACCATCTCGACACGGCGAAGGTGCAGTGGCAGCAGGCGACGTCGATGCTCTCGTGCTTCGAGCACTGGTTCGGGCCGTATCCATTTTACGCCGACGGCTACAAGCTCATCGAGGCGCCACATTTAGGCATGGAGCATCAGAGCGGCGTGGCGTACGGCAATCACTTCACGAACGGCTATCTGGGGCGGGACCTGTCGAACACCGGCCTGGGGCTCAAGTGGGATTTCATCGTCGTGCACGAGAGCGCGCACGAGTGGTGGGGCAACAGCATCACCGACAAGGACCACGCCGACATGTGGATCCACGAGAGTTTCGCGAACTACTCGGAGTCGATCTACACCGAGTGCCAGCAGGGCAAAGCGGCGGGCGCCGCGTACGTGATCGGCACGCGCCGCCTCATCAAGAACGACGAGCCGATCGTTGGGCACTTCGGCGTGAACGACGAAGGCTCCGGTGACATGTACTACAAGGGTGGCAACATGCTGCACACGATTCGTCAGGTGGTCGACAACGACGACACGTGGCGCAGCATTCTGCGCGGGCTGCAAAAGACCTTCTATCACCAGACGGTGAGCGGCACGCAGCTCGAGGACTACATCAGCCACGCTGCGGGCATCGATCTCAGCAAGGTGTTCCAGCAGTATCTCACGACCACGCAGGTGCCGGTGCTCGAGTACTCGCTCGACGGCCGCACGCTCAAGTACCGTTGGGCGAACGTTGTGCCGGGCTTCGCGATGCCGGTGAAGGTGACCGTGGCACCGGACCACTACGAACGGATCCGCCCAACGGAGTCGTGGCAGGCGATGCGGGTGAAACTGGCGCGCGCGGCGGACTTCCAGGTGGACGAGAACTATTACGTGACGGCACGGGAAGCGGCGACTAACGTGGGAAGCGGCAACTGACGTTGCCTGCGGGAAGCGCTGTCGCTTGGGGAATCGGCGGCTGCGCCGCCGTTCCCCGCAGCGTTAGCACGTCTCTCAGTCGATGTTAGTCGCCGCTTCCCATGCTCGTCCGGATCCGCTCCGCCTCGGCAAGATGATGCTGGATCACCGGCGCGGCCTGCGTGATCAACGCCTTGAGGTCGGCGTTCTGCGCGTCGCCTAACGCCTTGGTGGCCGTGGCCAGGACCGCCTTGTGGTAGGCGACCTCGAAATCCATGTACGCCGTGTCCCAGGCCTTGCCCATCGGCATCGCCTGGAGCGAATCCATCTCGCGCATTGCGTCGGCGGTGCCGGTGAAGCCGGCCGGCTCTTCCGGCGTCACGCCTAACTTGTGGGCCAGTTGCTGGCCCTCGAGCCTGAGCGCGTGGTGCTCGCCCGCCATGAGCTTGCCGAAGTTCTTGACGTCTGTGGTCGTCCCCTTCGTCCACGCGAGCGCGCCGCGCGCGCTGTCGGCGGCGCTGGCCTGGTCCAACACGAAGACGATGTTCGCGTCACTGTGCGCCCATGTCGAGGCGTAGCCGCGCGTGGTGGGAACGAACGCCATCCATCCAGCGGCGCACACCGCGCCGGCCGCCAGCATCATCGGGATGCCCTTCTTGTGACCGCTCATGCCGTGTTCCTCGGTGATGGGGCACGCGACGCCGGACGGATACCGGACGTGCGTGCCTCGTGTCACCGCGTGTACGGCGGTCAGCTCCCGATCGGATTCATCGCGCGGTGCGCTACGGGCGGCCGGGCCTCGGGTGCAGCTTCGCGATGATGTCCTGCCCGCCGCTCGACAGCGTCGAGAGCAGGCGAACACCAGGAATGCGCTGCGAGGTGAGTACGAACCGCAGGTCGGCTGGTTGGGCGACGAAGGTGAGGTCGAATGCGCCGGTGACCGACGCCTTCGTGCACTTCGCGTTGATGAGGTTCGACGGCGACGACAACTTCAACGTGACGCAGGCACCGGTCGAGCTGGACAGTTGGGCGCCGACGCTCTGCGTGGTGAGATTGAAGTTCGCGGTGGTGTCGGAGAGCAGCGCGACGTCGATGAGATTGGACTGCGCGTCCATCTCGGTGTAGACCAGTTGCGATACGTCCGCACCTTGCCAGGCCACGATGATGAAGACCGAATCGTTAGGCGTCGGTGTCTTGCCCGCCGTCGTGCCAACCAACTCGGCCGCCGCGACCTCGAATATCTGATCCTGGCCGTTCACGCTCACCGTCACGGATTCCGGACTCACGCCGCGCGCGAGGATCGCCGCTGGGTATTGGAGCAGCCGGAATCGATCGAACTCGCCGGCGGACGCCGCTTGGAGGGCGAGCGTGTCGAGGTGGCGCGCCTCCTTGAACGACGGTGCTGATGGCGCGGTGGAGCCGCCGCACGCGGTGAGCGTCGACACACCGCAGATCGCGAACAGCGCGGCGATGGGGGCGAGTTGTGCCCAAGGCTTGTGCATCCAAGACACCTCGAAAGCGAGTGGTAGACGCGAACCCCGCAAGTATGTGGAGCATCGACGCGAAATGCGAGTGTTGGGCAGCAGTGACGATCGCCACGAAAGGCTTGACGGCCATGACTTAGGACGCCAGTTTCGGCCAATGCAGAACTTCGCGCTACGCTCGCTTCGCGCCCATTGGGCGCCCGCCTTCCGTTGGGCATTGATGCTCGCGGCAACCGTGATGGCCGTGCAGCTCGGCGCGTGCAGTGAGGGTCTGCCGCTCGCCCCGTCGGCAAAGCAGATCGCCAAGCTCCCGCTGCCGGCGGC
>DATJET010000146.1:0-28774 GCA_035496295.1 Gemmatimonadaceae bacterium | reverse complement strand
GGCGCGGCGTTTGATCGAACGCGCGCAGCACGTTGAGGTCGCCGACGCCGCCGTCGTGCAGCATCTCGACGAGATGGCGGCGAGCGCCGGTGTACTGGCTCAGGGCAGTTCCATCCACCACGACGTCGCGTCCTCCAGCATCCGCGTATGTGTGAGGTCGAGCGTGAGCGGTGTCACGGACACGAAGCCTTCGTTCACCGCGCGGAAGTCCGAGTCGTCGGCGCCGCTCCACTCGGCGGAGCCGCCGCCGATCCAGAAAATCTCGCGCCCGCGCGGGTCGTGCATGCGCACGAGCGAATCCGAGTACACACGCCTGCCCAACCGAGTTAGGCGGATGCCCTTGATCTGCGAGCCCGGCAGCGGCGGCAGGTTGATGTTGAGCAGCGTGTCGCGCGGGGTGTTCTCCAGGTGCACGAGGTGGCCCAACAGCCTCGAGACCACCTCGACCTGGTCGGCGAGGAGCGCCGGGTCGGCCTTCAGCTCGCCGCCGGCGAACGACAGCGCCATGGCCGGGATGCCAAGGGTCACGCCTTCCATCGCCGCGGCGACGGTGCCCGAGTACAGCACGTCTTCGCCCATGTTGTGGCCGTGGTTGATGCCGCTCAACACGAAATCGGGACGCTCGGGCATGAGCGCCTCGACGGCGAGCATGACGCAGTCGGTGGGCGTCCCGTCCACCTGCCAGCGGCGCTCGCCGCGCATCACGGGGCGAATCGGGTGGTGCAGCGTGAGCGAATGGCTGGTGGCGCTCTGCTCGCGGTCGGGCGCGACGACGGTCACTTCGCCTAACGGAGCGGCGGCCTTGGCCAGGCACTCGAGGCCGAACGCGAGAATCCCGTCGTCGTTGGTGCACAACAGCCGCATCAGCGAAACGCTCCAGCGCGGTGTCGCCAGATGGTGCGGACCACGCGCGCCGTGTCGCGCACGGCGCGGAAGTGGCTGGGCGCGCCGTACACCGTGGGCACCGGGACGGCGACAATCGTGAACCCCGAGCGCGCCGCGCGGATGAGGAATTCCGTCTCGAATTCGTATCGGTCGCCGGGCGCGTGCACGCGCTCGAGCACGATGCGCCGCATCGCGCGGAATCCGCACTGCGCGTCGGGAACCGGTACGCGCACGATGGCTCCCACTGCTCTGCTGGCGAGCGCGTTGGTCAGGCGACGTCCGACCGGCATCGCGCCGCCGGCGCGCGCCCGCGTGCCAACGGCCAGATCGGCATCGGCGAGCGCGGCGACGAGTCGCGGTGCAGCAGCGGGATCGTGCTGGCCGTCGGCATCCATGGTCACCACCGCGCGTGCCCCCTGCGCGAGAGCCGCGCTCGCACCGGCGCGCAGCGCGGCGCCCTTCCCCCGATTCCGCTCGAAACGCATCACGGTGTCGGCGCAGGCGCGCGCCACCGCGTGCGTGTCGTCGCGCGAGCCGTCATCCACCACGATGATCGACGCGCCGGGCAGGGCGTGGCGGAGTGCGCCGGTCACCGACGCGAGTGTCGGTGCGGCGTCGAGCGCGGGGATCACGCACGCGAGCGGCGCGATCACCGGTGCCGGCCTCCGCCTCCTGGGCCGCCGCTGGATTTGGGCGCCGGTTGGGCCGGCTCAACGCCATCGCCGCCTAACAGACTGAGGACCTCGCGCAGCTCCTGCTCCATCGTCTCGATCGTCTGCAGGTCGAGCGCCGTGCGTGCCGCTGGCCGGAGCTCGCCCTTGCGGCGATGCTGATCCACTTTCTGCCGTGCGCCGTCGATCGTGTACTTCTCCGTATAAAGGAGGTGCTTCACGAGCATGATCAGCTCGATTTCGCGGCGCTGGTACACGCGGTTGCCCGAGCGATTCTTGGCCGGGCTCAGGAACCGGAACTGGCTCTCCCAGTAGCGCAGCACGTGCGGCTTGAGGCCGGTCAGCTCGCATACTTCGCCGATGGAGAAGAACTCCTGCACCGGGTCGCGGGTCTGGCCGTGCGCGGCATGGTGCGCGGGACGCGGGGATTGCGGGCTCATGGGTCGACCTCCGCGCGGAGCTCGCGCGACATCAGTTCGGCGATTGCATCGCGGGGATGGTGGCGCTCGAACAAAATGCGATAGACCGCAGCCACGATGGGCATCTCGATGCCTTCACGCGCGGCGAGGGCGTGCGCGCTCTGGGTGGTGACGACGCCTTCGGCGACCGTCTCGCGGGTCGCGAGGGCGTCGTTGAGCGACTTGCCGCGGGCCATGTCCAGGCCCAACGCGCGGTTGCGGCTCAAGGAGCCGGTGCACGTGAGGACGAGGTCGCCCAGGCCGGCCAGGCCGGCGAATGTGTGCGCGGACGCGCCTAACGCCACGCCTAACCGGCTCATCTCGGCCAGCCCGCGCGTGATCAGTGCGGCCCGCGGGTTGTGGCCCAGGCCCAACCCTTCCGCGATGCCCGTCGCGACGGCAATGACGTTCTTGAGCGCGCCGCCGACTTCGACACCGATCACGTCATCGTGCGAATACACGCGGAACGTCTCGCTGCTGAACGCGCGTTGGGCAAGCTGCGCGGCCGCGTCGCTGGTCGACGCCGCCACCACCGCCGTGGGCTGCCGGGCGATGACCTCGGTGGCAAAACTGGGGCCGGACAGCGCGACGACGGGCCGCCCCGGCAGCTCGTCGCGCACGACGTCCGTCATGACCACGAGCGACCCGCGCTCGATGCCCTTCGTGGCGACGACGAGCGTCGCGTCGGCCGGAACGGCGTGCCGGTCCCCTTTGAGCACCGTGCGCAGCACGTGCGACGGCGTCACGTACACGACGAGCTCGGCCGATCCGGTCGCTTCGCCTAACGAGCAGGTCGCGCGGACCGACGGGTGGATGACGGCGCCGGGCAGAAAACGCGGATTGGCGTGGCGGGCGTTCACCGCCTCCACCACGTCGCGCTCGTACGCCCATACCACCACCTCGTGCGCGTTGCGCGCGAGGAGATCCGCGAGCGCGGTGCCCCACGCGCCGGCTCCCACCACCGCGCAGCGCATCAGCCGCCCTCCACCGGCCGCCGGCCCACGCGATGCTCCTCGCCCCGCCGGAGACGGTCCAGATTGGCCCGGTGCGTCCACAGCACGAACAGCGCCACCACTACGCCTAACGCAAACACCGGCGCGCTCGGCCCCTCCAGTACGCCTAACGAGATGACCAACGCCGCCGCCGCCGCCAGGGACGCCACCGACACGTACCGCCACACCCGCAGCACCCCTGCCCACACGGCGAACGCGATGAGCGTCGGCACCGGCGCCAGCGCGAGGAAGACGCCGCAGGCGGTCG
This sequence comes from Gemmatimonadaceae bacterium, assembly GCA_035496295.1. Classification (GTDB taxonomy): domain Bacteria; phylum Gemmatimonadota; class Gemmatimonadetes; order Gemmatimonadales; family Gemmatimonadaceae; genus JADGGM01. The sequence goes on along the minus strand of DATJET010000146.1, from coordinate 25,500 downwards.
CCACGCCCTTCCCGCCGGCCTTCCACAGCAGATACGGCGTCCGCACGTGCCCGGCGATCGCGACCAGCCCGTACGCCAGCGCCCAGTACGCGAACGCCCCCGGCACCGTCCACCGCGGGAACAGGAACGCCGGCACGAAGCCCTTGGCCACGTCGAGCAGCACCACCACCGCGGCCGCGGGTGCGCCTAACGTACGATACACGTTCGTGGCGCCGAGGTTGCCGGACCCGTGCTGGCGGAGATCGATGCCGCGCACGAGGCGCCCCGCCACGTACGCCCACGGGATCCCGCCCAGCAGATACGCGGCGACGAGCCAGACGACCGGGCTGGCGCGCATGTCAGGCGGCGCGTCGGCGCATCACGACCCGCAGCGGATTCCCCGTGAATCCCCACGCGTCGCGAAACCCGTTGTGCAGGTATCGCACGTAGTGCTCCTCGACCAGCTCGGGATGGTTCCCGAACACCGCGATGGTCGGCGGCGCCACCTGTACCTGGGTCGCGTACATGAGCTTCACTTCGCGTCCGGCCGCCTGCGGCGGCTGCAGCCGAGCGACGAGCTCACCGAGGCGCGCGTTCACCTGAGCCGTCGAGATGCGCTTGCGTCGCTCCTCGTCCACCTGCATCAACTGGTCGAGCACGCGCGTCACCCGCTGGCCCGTGAGCGCCGAGGTGAACAGAAACGGCACGAAGCGGAGATACGGCGCCTTCTCCTGCGACTTCTTCATGAATCGCGCGGCGCTCTTGTCGTCCTTCTCCACCAGGTCCCACTTGTTGGCGACGATGATGAGACCCGTGCCGCGCTCCCACGCCAGGGCCGCGATCTTGAGGTCCTGATTCTCGATCCCCTGCTCTTCCGCCGCGGCGTCGATGACGAGCAGGCAGATGTCGGCCCGCTCGATCGCCCGACGCGTGCGCAGCGCGGAATAGAATTCAATGTCCTCGGAGACGCGCGACTGGCGGCGCAGACCGGCCGTATCGATGAACACGAGCGTGCGGCCGTGGTACTGCATCGGCGTGTCGATCGCGTCGCGCGTGGTGCCGCCTTCCGCCGCCACGACGAGCCGGTCTTCGCCTAACAATCGATTCACGAGCGACGACTTGCCGACGTTGGGCCGACCGATGACGGCCACGTGCAACGCGTCGGGCTCCTCGGGCGCGCCCTCGGGAAACCGCGCGACGATCGCGTCCAGCAAATCACCCGACCCCTTTCCGTTCCGCGCCGATACCGGCATTGGATCGCCGGCGCCCAAATGATAGAACTCGTAGAAGTCGGCCGAGGCCGGGTCGTCCACCTTGTTGGCGACGAGCAGCCACGGCTTGCCGGTCCCGCGCAGGATCTCGACCACGCGTGCGTCTTGCGGGTGAAGGCCGGCCTGTGCGTCCACCACGAGGAGCAGCAGGTCGGCTTCGTCCACCGCTTGCAGCACCTGGCGGCGGATCTCGACGTCGATGGGCACCGACGGATCGTCCGTTAGGCCGCCGGTATCGACGAGCCAGAAGGCGCGCCCGTTCCACTCGGCGCGCGCGAAATGGCGGTCGCGCGTCGTGCCCGCCTCGTCGCTCACGATGGCCGCGTCGCCGCCCACCAGCCGGTTGAACAACGCCGACTTGCCGACGTTAGGACGCCCGACGAGCGCGACGACGGGGATGGTCACCGCGCGGCGACGGCCATGAGGCCGTCCTGCTGCAGCACGTCCACGAAATCGTACGACGGGTGCACCGGGATCGGCATCTCGTCGCGAATCGTCGCGAACGGCGTGTCGTCCAGGAACACGCCATCGTCGTTGATCGTCTCGGCGGGAATGAGCGCCAGGTCCAGATCGCTGCGGCCGGCGAGCGCGCGGCGGATGTCCTGGCCCACCAGCAGCCCCGCGGTAGTCGTCGTCGGACCGAAAAGCGAATTCTCCGCCACTAGCATCTCGAATCGCGCGCCGGTCGCTTCCGTTAGGCGATTGAGCAGGTCCGGCATGATCCGCGGGCCCATCGCCACGCCGGTCACCACGCCGATGCGTGCCCCATCCAGCCGCGGCAGCGTACGCTTTCCGATCGCCTCCGCGATGCGCCGGCGCAGATGCGCCACGGCGCCCACCCCGTTCTCGATCTGCGGGAAGTCGCCGTAGTGCGACGCACCGGGCAGCTCGCGCCGCGCGAGCAGATACAGCTCGTCCGAGCCGTACACCCAGCGCGCGCCGCGCTCCGCCAGCGCCCTCGCCTCCCAGCGCTCGACGTGCGCGATGAGTGCGCTGCTCGCCGCCGCGTCCATGGAGCGGCCGGTGTAGAGATGCGAGAACTGCGTGAGCCCCACCGGCACCACGGCCACGGACAACACCGCGTCGCCTAACGACCACAGATCGGTGAGCGACTGCTCGAGCACGTCGCCGTCGTTGAGTCCGGGGACGATCACCATCTGCCCGTGGAACTGGATGCCGCCCTCGGCCAGGCGCGTGAGCTGCGCGACGATGTCGGGCACCTTCGGGTTGTTGAGCAGCACCTTGCGCGCGTCCCACGGCGTCGCGTGCACCGACACGTAGAGCGGCGACAGCCGGTACTCGAGAATGCGCGCGATGTCCTTCTCCTTCACGTTGGACAGCGTCGCGAAATTCCCGTAGGCGAACGAGAGCCGATAATCGTCGTCGCGCACGTAGAGGGATTTGCGAAGACCGGTAGGCAGCCCCTCGATGAAACAGAACTCACACCGGTTGGCGCAGCGTCGCACGCGAGGCGGCTCGAGCTCGATGCCCAACGGCTCACCGTCCGGGCGCTCGACGTCGGCCACGAGATCGCGCCCGTCCGGAAGCCGCGCTTCGATGACGAGCGCGTCGTCCGCCGAGAGGAACTCCCAGTCGAGAAAGTCGTCGAGCACGCGGCCGTTCACCGTGAGTAGCTCGGTGGCCGGCACAATGCCGATCTCGTCGGCGATGCTGCCTGATGCGACGCGACTGACGCGAATCATGAACCCGGCTGTGTGCAGGAGGGGGAGACCGCCCTGTGCGGCCTCCCCCTTGGGCGTGCGTTGGGCACGCATCACCGCACCTGGCGGTGCGGGAGCATCAAGTAAACTAGGAGATCAGTGCCCGGAACACAAGATGAATCGGACACTTCCGCTACTCGGGAGAGCGCGCGCGTGAAGCGCGCGCCTCCCGCATTGGTCAGGGCTTCACCGGATCGTAGCGGTACGCGACAATGTTGCCGCCCACGGGGTTGACCGTGAACGGTTTCGTCTCGTTGGGCGCCAACTGCACGGACGTCGACTGGCTCGTCACCACCTGACCCGCCTTGTCGAGGAACTTGACGTTCAGCGCCGCCGTGATGGGCTTCGTGCTGGCGTTCTGCATCGAGCCCTTCAGTGTGTACTTGTCGCCGTCGTGCGTGAACTCCGTGAACTGAACGTGCACCGGCAGCTTGTCGCCGGCGGTCACGTACTGATTCACCGAGTCGGCCATGGCTTTCTTCCGCTTGGGATCGGTCGCCGATTTCTGCATGCCCTGATACGCGATGGCCAGCAGCTGATAGTTGTCGGGGTTGTCGGGATCGATCTTGGTGAGCGTGTCGGCCACCGGCTCCATCTTGTCGAATTGATTGTTCTTCCAGTACGCGTTGGCGAGGTTGAACAGGCCTGCGCGCAGGTACGGGTTCGACTTCTGACCGAACTCCATGAGCTGCACCGCGGTCGCGTACTGCTGCGCCGTGAACGCTTGCGTGCCGGCGTCGAACAACTGCGCATCCGAGTACTTGGTCGGATTGGCGATCATGTCCTTCCACATCTGGCCGAGTGAGGCCGTGTCGCCCGATGCCTTGAGGGCGACCGTTAGGCCGGCCTGCGCGGGCTGCAAGTTCTCGCCGCTCGGGTAGTCCTTGAGGTACGTGCGATACAAGTCCGCGGCTTTCTTCATCCCTGCCTGCTGCTGCGTGCCGGACATCGCCTGCGCGGCCTGCAGTTGGGCAAATGCGGCGCTGAATTCGCTGAACTCCTTCACCGCCTTGACGCTCGTGTCTTTCGCGGCGAGGTCCGGCGTCGACAGCTCAGCCGCCTTCACATAGGCAGTCGCCGCGGCCGGCCAGTCCTTCTTGCGCTGCGCGAGCTGTCCCTGGAAGTAGTAGTCGTACGGCGACCCGCGATAAATCGTGATCGCGTGATTCAGGATCGCCTGCGCCGAGTCGTCTTTGTTGCCGTTGATGAGCGGCCCGATCTGATTGACCAAGCGTGCCCACGCCTGCTGGCGGTACCTGTCCATGTCGTCGGCACACTCGGGGTGCGCTGTCTCTACCGCCGAGAACGCGGAGTCGGCAGCGGCGAGAACGTCCACCTGTCCGGCTGACGACGGATATCCGAGATCGGCGGCGGGCACGACCGGCGGCGAGCCCGGTGTGTCGTACCACGTGACGAGCGCCTGCCCGAGCACCGCGTCGCGCGCCATTTGGTCTTTGCCGAAGTCGGACTTCGACGTGAGCGACGCGATCGCGGTCTTGATCTTTTTGCGCGCATCATCCGGCTTGCCTGACGACAGCGCCAAGACCGTCATCTGGTTGTACGCGCTATGGACTTGGTCGTTCGAGTTGTAGTCGATGCTGCACTTGCCGGCCGCCGCCTGCTTGTCGTTTTTCTGCGCCGCTGCGCCCGGGACCGCGAACGCGGACCAGACGAGCACGCAGCCGACCACATTGCGCCAAGCGTTCATCTACCGTTCCTCTCTGAGAGCGTTTGAGCGAGCACCTGTGCCCGCCATTTCATGGTACCCGGTCGTGAAGCAGTCGTTCTCCGGCGGCACGGGCCGACGCCGCAACTTCACGCAGTGGCCGCCCGGTTTCCGATGCCACGCGCGCGATATCCTCGTGCTCTGGTTTGGCGCGGCGCTCGCCTGTGGGGAGCGTCACGACCTTCACGCGGATGTCGTGATCGAGCGCATGCACCGTGTGAACGGCGCGCGGCAATGCATGGCGCTCGACGAGCGTTCGGCGAACGCCGATCGAGGAGCTGTGTGAGAAAAGCACTTCCTCGAGACGGTCCGCCGTGTCGCGGCTGGCGAGCACCTCGATGCGCGTGCCCGGCCTGCCCTTTTTCATCAACGTTGCGATCATCACCACGTCGAGCGCGCCCGCATCACGCAGGCATTCGGCCACGGAGGCGAGCTGCTCGCCGTCCATGTCGTCGACGTCCGTGGCAATCTGCACGAGGTGTTCCACTGCAACCCCTTGGGTTGCGGCCACCTCGGCCAGTACCACACGGAGCGCGTTGGGTCGCCCCTTCGGATCCTTCGTGCCTGCGCCGAATCCACTGCGCAGCGGCGTCAACGACGCCGGCGCCGGACCGCTCGAGAGGACGCGAATGAGCGCCGCGCCCGTGGGAGTCACGAGCTCACCGGATCCCTCTGGCCCCGGCCGGACTTCGACTCCCTCGAGCAGCTTGAGCGTCGCCGGAGCCGGGACCGGCAGCGTCCCGTGCGCCGTTGCGACTGTGCCGTCACCCAGGCTCACGGGGCCGCAGAAGACGCGCTCGACGCCCAAACGTTCGAAGCCCCAGACCGAGCCCACCACGTCGAGAATCGCGTCCACAGCGCCCACTTCGTGCAGGTGCACGCGCTCGGGCGCAATGCCGTGGATCTCGCCCTCGGCCGTGGCGATGGCGACGAACGCAGCGTCTGCGCGCTCGCGCACGGATGCTGGTACATCGGCGCGCGCGACCAGCTCGCGAATCTCGTTGATGCCCCGCGAGTGCGGTTGCGGCGGAATGTCGAAATCCACCTTGGCGCACGCCACCGAAGAGCGCTTCACGCGCTCGATGCGCACGGTGACGCCATCGAGTCCCAAGCACGACGGGAGCGCGCGCAGCCAGTCGGGATCGAGCCCGACGTCGACCAGCGCGCCGAGCGTCATGTCGCCGGCAATGCCGCTAAAAGGATCGAGGATTGCAACGCGCATAGCTGTAAAAGTTATGCACGGGATGTACGGCGACGCTAGCGCCCGGCTTGCATCCCGAAGGCTGCATGCTGTACGACGCGGCCAGTGCTCACTCCCGGTAGGCCACGCCGCTCCCCGTGTTGTACAGCACCACTTCGTCCGCCGCCGTGATCGTGCCTTCGCGCGCGAGCACTTGGCACACCGCGAACGCGCATCCTCCTTCGGGCGCCGCGTCGATGCCGGTGGTCCGCGCGACCCGAGCGGTTCCCTCACGAATCGCCGTCTCCGAGACGGCAACGGCGGTGCCCTTGCTCTCATAGAGTGCGCGCAGAATGAGCCGGTCGCCTAACGGACCGGGCACCCGAAGTCCGCTCGCGTGCGTCGTCGGATTCTCCCACGGACGCGCGCGGTCGGCGTGCTCGGTGAACGCGCGCACGATTGGCGCGCAGCCTTCGGCCTGCGCCGTGACCATGCGCGGGAGCGGCGCCGCCGGATCGAGCCAGCCCATCTCGCGCAGCTCGGCGAAGCCCTTCCACATGCCGATGAGCCCCGTGCCGCCGCCCGTCGGATACACGATCACGCTCGGCAGCCGCCAGCCCAATTGCTCCGCGAGCTCGAGGCCCATGGTCTTCTTCCCTTCGATGCGGTACGGCTCGCGAAGCGTGGAGACATCGAAGTACCCCGACTCCGCGGCGAACGCGCGGGCTTTCGCGCCGGCGTCGCCGATGTGGCCGGGCACGGTGTGCAGATCGGCGCCTAACGTGCGAATCGTGGCGAGAATGCCGCGCGGCGTGGTTTCCGGCGCGTAGACGCGCACGGGCATCCGCGCCGCGGCGCCGTACGCCGCCAGCGCCGCACCAGCGTTCCCGGCCGTGGGCACGACGAGTCCCGGCACGCCGAGCGCCTTGGCGCGGGTGACAGCCGCGCTCATCCCGCGCGCCTTGAACGAGCCCGTGGGATTGAGGCCCTCGTCCTTGATCCACAGACGGGCCACGCCTAACTCACGTGCGAGCTCGGGCGATTCGAGCAGCGGCGTCGCGCCTTCGCCGAGCGACACGGGTGTCTCGCCCTCACAGAGCGGCAGGAGCGCCGCATAGCGCCACATGTCCCAGCGGTCGCGTAGCACGTCGCGCGATGCGGGAAGCTCGGCCAGTCGGACGAGATAGGGTTGTCCACACGACGGACAGACGGTGGCGCGCGCGTCGCCGGGCTCGGTGTGGCGACACGCAGAACATTCCAGGGTCCAGGAATTCACGAATCGGATGTGGTAGAAGTCGGATTGACGGCTTGGGCGCCCAACGCTTCGAGTACGCGCCGCGCGCTCGCGGCGCTGAAGCCGGGGACTCGCGCGATATCGGCCTCGTTCGCATCGCGTACGCCTTGCACGCTACCGAACGCGTGCAGGAGCGCGCGACGGCGCTGCGGGCCGATGCCTGGAATCTTGAGCAGCTCCGAGGTGACCGTGCGCATCGCGCGACGCTTCCGGTTGTAGGTGATCGCGAAGCGATGTGCCTCGTCGCGCACGCGTTGCAGCAGCCTGAGCCCGGGCGACCGCCGCGACAAACGCAACGACTCGCCGCGCCCGGGAACGAACACTTCCTCTTCGCGCTTGGCGAGACTCACCGTCTGCAAAGCGCCGAGTTCGAGCGATTCGAGTGCCGCACGCGCGGCGGCCAACTGACCCTTGCCGCCATCGATCACCACGAGATCCGGCAGCGGCTTTTCCTCCTCGATGCGGCGCTGAAAGAATCGCGTCACCACTTCGCGCATCGACGCGAAGTCGTCCGTGCCCTCGACGGTTTTGATCTTGAACTTGCGATACTCGCCGCGCTTGGGGCGTCCATTCTCGAACCACACGCACGATGCCACCGTGTCCGTGCCCTGCGCCGTCGAGATGTCGAAGCATGCGATCGCGCGCGGCACGGTCGTTAGGCCAAGCTCGCGCTGCAGCTCGTATACCGGATCCACCGCGCGCTCGTCTGCCTCGAACGACGCGAGCTTCTGCTCCTCGAGTAAATGTCGCGCATTCTGCTCGGCGAGATCGATGAGTTGGCGGCGCGGACCGCGCTGCGGCACGCGGATCGCCGTGCGTGACAGCGACTGCTCGATCAGCTCGCGATCGTCGAACTCGAACGGCGCCAGCAGCTCGCTCGCGTGTTCCAGCGACGGGAGATAGCCGCGCACGAGATACGCGGACAACACCGCCGCGTCGTTCTCGCCCTCGAGGTTCTCGAGCACCTGCTGCTCGCGCGCCAGCAGCTTGCCCGCGCGGATGCGCAGCACCACGACGCACGCCTCGTCGCCATCGCGCGCGTAGCCGATCACGTCGCGGTCGCCACCTTCGACTTCCACCACCACCGTCGGCTCCTCGAGCTGCTCGAGGTGTCGTAAGGCATTGCGGAGCTCGGCGGCGCGCTCGAAGTCGAGTCGCGCCGATGCTTCTTCCATGCGCTCGCGCACGCGTCGTGTCACCTCGTCGGTGCGGCCGTCGAGATACAGCAGCACTTCATCGATCATCGCGCGATACTCGACTTGCGACTGCGCAAATATGCAGGGCGCCTTACATCGCCCGATGTGATAATCGAGACACGGCCGCTCCGGCATCTCGCGCGGCATGTCGTAGTTGCACGAGCGCACCGTGAAGATCCGCTTCACCACGTTGAGCGCCCGACGCATCGCGCCGACGTCGGTGTACGGACCGAAATAGCGGCCGCCGTCGTCGACCAAGCGGCGCGTCACGATCACGCGCGGAAACGGCTCCTGCACCGTGACCTTGATGTACGGGTACGACTTGTCGTCGCGCAGCGCGATGTTGAACCGCGGGCGGTACTCTTTGATGAGATTGTTCTCGAGGATGAGCGCGTGCGCTTCCGACGGCACGACGATCGTATCGACGTCGACGGCCTGCCGCATGAGGGCGAGGGTCTTGATGCTCTCGATGCGATCCGCGGCCAGGTAGCTCCGCACGCGCGAGCGCAGGCGCTTGGCCTTGCCCACATACAACACCCGTCCCTCGGTGTCCTTCCAGAGATAGACACCGGGCGATTCGGGCAGATTCGCGATCTTGTGCGCGAGCGGATGGAGTTCGGATTCGGTCATCGGCAAGGCGGCGCCGCGTCGCAGTTCGCGCGACGCACGCATCACGAAATATAATCCGAACCAGAGAGGCAAGCGCGGTGGCTGCGCCGGAGGCGGAGGATAGCACCCTGCCCGTCACATCGTGGGTCTCTTCGGAAAAGGCATCAACGGATAACCAAAGTGAAACAAGGCATAACGAAAGTGATCGTTCTGCGCGGGGGGGGGTGCGTTGCCTAACGGATAGCAAATGGTTTGTTTGTTGAAAAAGAACGGCTCATCCTTTCCATTGCGCTATGGCACTCCCCCCTGCGCGGAACGATCACTTTCGTTATCCCTTGTTTCACTTTGTTATCCTTTGATGCCTTTTGTCGTTTGCCCTCCGACATGACTACGACCGCCGCCGGAACACCGTTGCCAGTACGGTGCGCGATTCAGGAATCGACAACGACGTCGTGAGCCCGAAGTACACGAGCCCGTACGGAATCAACACGAGAATCGCGAGCGGTATCGGGTGCACAACGCCGACGAGCAGCTTGACACCCCACCCGGCCCCCGCGGCGACGATGGCCGAACACCAGAGCTTGGCGACGAACGATGCGGGCAGCCCGGTGCGTCCGATGCGCCGATTGAGCGTCCGGCGCAGCAAGAGAAACTCGACCCAACCGGCCAGACCCGCCGACGCGGTGAGTCCAGCCGCGCCCCACTTGAGATCCAACCCGAGGAGCGGCGGCACGAGGAGCGCGAACGCGGCGCCCAACCCGGTGGTGAGCGTGACGCGCACGAGCGCGAACCGGAGCGGCGTTTTCGTATCGCGGAGTGCGTAATAGGCCGACGAATACAGGCGGCCGAGAGTGGACGCGAGCAGCCCAACCGCCGAGCCGGCGAGGATGCCCCAGACGTATACGGAGTCGGAGCGCGTGAACCGCCCGGTCTGGAACAGCGCCGCCGCGAGCACGTCGCCTAACGCAAGGAACGCGACCGCCGACGGGACGACCAGGAACGCGATGCGGCGCAGCCCGGCATCGAGGCGGGTACGGAGGTATGCGCCGATCTCCTGCTCGTCGCCTAACGCACTGGACATCGCCGGCAGCTCGGCCGCCGACACCGACATGCCGAACAAGCTCACCGGCAGCACGTAGAGCGTCTGCGCGGTGGTGAGCCCGGCCACGGCGCCCGCCGGCAAGAGGCTCGCCAGGACCACGTCCACGTAACCGCTGATCTGCACCACACCGCGCCCAACGAACACGGGGACAAAGTTGCTGATCACCGTGCGCACGTTCGCGCTCACCGTGTCGAGCGACGGGCGCAGCCGGCCGACCAACCGCAGTACCGTGGGCAGTTGCACGAACAGCTGGAGCACGCTGCCCGCCAGCGAGCCCCACGCGGCGGCGATGGCCAGCGGCGACTGCGCGCGGCTTCCCCCGAACGCGATGAGCGTGACGATGATCGCGACGTTCCAGAAGATCGGCGCCGTGTACGAGATGAAAAACCGGCGGTGGCTGTTGAGGACGCCCAGACACCACGCCGACAGCACGAGCACGCCGGCGCCCGGGAAAAAGATGCGCACGAGCGTGATGGTCAGCTCCCGCTTCGCTCCGGCGAACCCCGGCGCAATGACCGCGATGAGCCACGGCGTGGCCAGCACGCCGCACAGCACGATGATCGACGTGGTCACTGCGAGCAGCCCGGCTACGGCGCCGGCCACGCGCCGGGCTTCGCGCTCGTCGCCCTCGGCAAGGAGGCGCGCGTACACGGGGATGAACGACGCCGAGAGCACCCCCTCGCCGAACAGGTTCTGCAGGAAATTCGGAATCTTGAACGCCGCGTTGAACGCGTCGGCGGCGTCGCCTAACCCGAGATAGTGGCCGAGAAACCGCTGCCGAACGAGCCCGAAGATGCGGCTGAGGAAGATGCCCGATGCGACGAGCAGCGCCGCCCGGCCGGTGCGCTCGGGCGCACGCGGCCGCGCCGCCTCAGCGGCCGCCACCGGCATGCGGCGAGACGGCGGTCTGCGCGGCCGGCGACAGGCCTAACGCCGCCACGTGCTCGCGAGCACGCGCGGCCATCGCGTCGATGAGCGGCAGCCCATGGCGGGCAAGCAGCGGCATGAGGTTGAGCACGCGCTCCTGTAGACGGTCTAGGGGGAAGAGCGACGCCCGCGCGATTCCGATCTGGCGCACCAGATCGGTCTCCCGCCGCTTCGTGGCTGCCGCGATGCGCCGCTCCAAGCGGTCCAACCGGTGGGCGATGTTGCGCCGGGTACCCTCGGCCACCGCGTGGTCCACCAACGGCGGTGTGGTGCGCGTCAGCGCCGCGTCGAGATCCGCGGCCGCGGCCTCGAGGACCTGCCGGTAGCGAACCATCGCCCCGCGCACGTCGGCAGGCACGCGCTCGCGCACCAGCCGGCCCAATACCGTGTGCGGATCGCGCAGCGCGTCCACGTCCAACGCGTACCGGTCGAGAATGCGCTGCACGTGCGGCTCGACGATCACCCCCGACCACCGCGGCACCGCCAACGGACGCGCCATGCCTAACGCATCGGCCACGGCGGTGGACTGCGCGAAGTAGGCCTGCTCGGCCGGCCCGGCCACGTAGGCCACTGTCGGCAGGATCGTGCGCTCCACCACCGGTCGCAGCAGCACGTTGGGCTCGAGCGCGCCCTGCGCGTCGTCGAGCGGCGCGCCGATCGGCAGCCGGCGCCGCTCCCCCGCCCCCGCCGCGAACACCATCGACAACCGGTCGACGTGCGCCACCTGCGGCTCGTACCCCGCGTCGGCCAGTGCCGCGTTGCGTGCTCGGAGCGCCGCATCCACCGGCGCCGCATCGGCCAGCGCCCGCGCCAACGCGGGACGCGCGGCGGCCTGCACCGCCGGGTGCCCGGCATCGAGGACCGGCATGCCTAACGGTTCGAGGATCGCGCGCAGGAGCGCCACGAACGCGCCGCCCACCGTGCGGCCGGGCGCGTACGCGCGCCGCACCAGATCCATGACCTGCGGCGCCGCGGCGGCGCCGGCGGCGCCGGCCAGCGTGCGCATCGCGCCGCCCACGTCGCCTAACGGAGTGTCCCGCATACCCCGCCCCGTCACGGTCGCCGGCGGCGCCGTGAGCGTCACCACGTGATCCTCCACGGCTACGTAGGTCTCGCTCGCCTCGGCATAGTCGGCGTCGTACGTCGCCGCCCAATACACCGGCACCGTCGGGATCCCGGACATGTCTTCGATCGCATCCGCCAGCGCAATCGCGCTCAGCGCTTTGCTCCACGTGTAGATCGGACCGCCGAATAATCCCGGCTGCTGGCCCGTGGTTACCACCACGCCGCCGTCTGCCACGCGCGCCAAGCGTTCGGCAGCCGCACCGGTCGATTCCAAAGCCGGCTCGAGCGCCCGAGCCCAGTCGCGGGCCCCGCTGTCGCGCACCGAAACCGCACGCGCGCGCCACTCGAACGCGTCGCGCGGCGCCGGTTCATACCACGCCGACTCCGGTCCACCCTTCCGCGCCGCGCGCGCAATGTCCGGCATGGCGAGCGGCAGCGACAGCACCCGCGGCTCGCTCATGCGCGCCAACCAAAATCGGCAGCGGATGCGCGCCGCTCCGCCCAACATCGGACACGACGGCCGCGCACTGTGATTTCGACACGAAAAAGTGGCATCACTTGTGGTACGGTTCGCCGCGCCCGATCGTGCCGGCGCGATAGAGTTGTTCCGCAAGCACCAGCCGCGCGATCTCGTGCGGCAATGTCCATCGCGCGAACGCCAACTGGAGGGTCGCCCGTCGCCGCACCTCGTCCGACAGTCCGTACGCACCACCGATCAGGAACGCCACGTCGTGTCCCGCTTCTCGATGGCCGCGGAGCCAACCGGCGAACTCCTCGGACCGCATCAGAGTTCCCTCCGCGTCGCACGCCACGAGCATGGTCGCCGAGCCGGCCGCGGCGAGGAGGCGCTCGCCCTCACGCGAGCGCACCTCGTCGGGCGACCGTCCGCGCGCGGGTTCCTCGCGCACCTCGCGCGCCTCGAGCGGCCAGTAGCGCGCCGCTCGCCGCTCGTACTCGTCGATGGCGGCCGCCAACTCGTGGTCTCTGGGCCGGCCGACAGTCGCGACGAGCACGCGCATCAGCGGCCCGCCCCCGCGCGACGCGGCGCCGCCGGGTTCCCGTTAGGCGTAGATGCCGCGCAGCCGGTGCACCGTGGCGACGCGCGAGATCGACAACATGTACGCGGCCGTCCGCATATTGACCTTGTGGCGCCGCGACAACTCCAGCACCGCTCGGAAGCTGTCCTGCATGATCTGCTGCAGACGGTCGTTCACGCTCGCTTCCGTCCAGAAATAGCCGCCGCGGTCCTGCACCCACTCGAAGTACGACACCGTCACGCCGCCGGCGTTGGCGAGAATGTCCGGGATCACGAACACACCCTTTTCCTCCAGGATCGCGTCGGCCGGCGCCGTAGTGGGACCGTTCGCTCCCTCGCAGATCACGCGCGCGCGAATCTTCGACGCGTTCTTGCGCGTGATCACGTTCTCGAGCGCGGCCGGCACCAGCACGTCGACCTCGAGAGTCAATAAGTCGTCGTTGGAGATGCGATCGCCCTTCGCGTAGCCTTCGAGCGACCTGTTCTGCTTCGTGTACGCGATCGCGTCGTTGACGTCGATGCCGTTGGTGTTGTGGATGCCGCCGGAGCGGTCGCCGATCGCGACCACCTTGCATCCCTGCGTCTGCAGCAGTTGGGCAGCCACGGATCCCACGTTGCCGAATCCCTGCACCGCGACCGTCGCGCCGGCGACGCGCATCCCGAGGTGCTCGAGCGCCGCCAGCGTCACCAGCATGCACCCGCGGCCCGTCGCCTCGCGCCTGCCTAACGAACCGCCCATCTCGACGGGTTTGCCCGTCACCACCGACGTCACCGTGTGCCGCATGTGCATCGAGTACGTGTCCATCACCCACGCCATCACACGCTCATTCGTGTTGACGTCGGGCGCCGGCACGTCCGAGTCGGGGCCGAGGATGCCGATGAGTCCCGCGGTGTACCGGCGCGTGATGCGCTCCAGCTCGGCCACGCTCAGCTTGAGCGGATCGCAGATCACGCCGCCCTTGGCGCCGCCGAACGGAATGTTCACGACGGCGCACTTCCACGTCATCCACGCGGCGAGCGCTTTCACTTCGTCGCGGTTCACGTTGGGGTCGAAACGAATGCCGCCCTTGGCCGGACCGCGTGACGTGTTGTGCAGCACGCGATACCCGGTGAATACCTCGATCTCCCCGTTGTCCATGAGCACGGGGATCGACAACGTGATCTCTTTTTCGGGATGGCGGAGAATCTTGTAGAGGCCCGGCTCCAGGTCGAGCAGCTCGGCTGCCCGGTCGAACCGCGACATCATGTCCTCGAAGGGATTGTCCTCGTTCAGGAAGCGGTCCTTGTCGGGCCTGACGATCTTGTCGGTAGAGAGTCTGAGATCGGTTGTCATGTGTTAGGTAGGGACGGATGGCCCGACGCGAGCGGCCGCACTCCGGGTTGGTCGTGTCGCGCAGCGAGCAGTGAGGCTAAGAGGGAGTCCACCGTGCCTTCTCCGGACTCGAGCGCGAACTGCTGGGAAACATACCACAACGACGGCGCGGCGCGAGGCCAGAGGGGCGCGAGCTTGACCGCGTCCTTGAGTGTGCAGACGACGATGCTCGCACGTGCAGCGTGGCGCTGCACGGCGGACACATCGTCGTCGGTGAACCGGTGGTGGTCCTCGAACGCGTGCAACGTCACGACGGCACGGGCAGCCTCGAGCTGCGACACCAGCGTCAGTGGATCGCCGATACCGGCCACGAGATAGACGCGCTCGCCCTCGAGCGACACCAAGGGCCGCGTCTCTGTGGCACCCACGCGATGCAGCTCGCCAAGCGAGAGGGACGCCGCCGCCACTGGAAGGCTCGGCTTCAGACGGCCGAGCTCGCCGATGACCGCCGCGACCGCATCCGAAGAGACTGCCCGACGGGTCACCACCACCATCGTGGCTCGCGACAGCGCGCCGAGCGACTCGCGCCACGGTCCAGCCGGGAGCGGACGCGCCGGCAGCCGCCAACGATCGGCGCTGATCAACACGACATCCGCATTGCGCCGTGCGCGGCGGTGCTGAAATGCATCGTCGAGCACCGCGACGTCGGCGCCCAACGCACGGGCGCGTTTGACGCCGGCAACGCGGTCGCCCGCAATGACAACCGGAATCTCGGGGTTCACCTCCCGGTGGACGAGCGGCTCGTCGCTTCCGTATCCGCGCATGACGATGGCCGGCCGCGCGCCGCGCTCGACCAGTCGTGCGGCGAGCCACGCGGCCGCCGGCGTCTTGCCCGTGCCGCCCACGGTGAGGTTTCCGACACTCACGCTCGGCAGCGCAAGCCGGACGGACTCCAGAAGACCTGCATCGTAGAGGGCGCCGCGCACCGCTACCACACCGGCGTACCCGAGCGCGAACGGCCACAGCAGCGCACGCGCAACGCGGGCGCTGAGGTCGTCTTCGTACCACACGTGGTCGGTGGTGCGCGGATCAATCACGGTTCGCCACCGCGACGGTTTCCGCCATGAGGGACTCGAAGCGCGGCGCCTGGTTCGCCGCGTCGCGTGCGCTCGGCGCGTCCACCGTGATCGGTGCGCCGTACGCCACCGTGACGCGCGCGAATGGTTTCGGGATGAGAAACTTGTCCCAGCTCGAGAGATGCCACGCGCGGGACGCACCGGCCGCCAGCCTGATCACCGGCGCTCCGGTGCGCTGCGAGACGATCAGCGCCCCCGGCGCGTACGAGTGCGCGGGCCCGCGCGGTCCGTCGGGAGTGAAGGCCACATCGCGATGCGCTTCGACCGCGCGGCACATGCCCAGCAGCGCGCGGTCGGCGCTGCGCGACGACGATCCGCGCACCGTGCCGCAGCCTAACGATACCGCGATCCGCGCGATGATCTCCCCGTCACCGTGCTCGCTGATGAGCACCGTGATCCCCTGATGGCGGTGCACCCAGAGGAGCGGTAGCATCTGGCCGTGCCAGAGGGACAGGATCACCGGTTGTCCCGCCGCGCGCAGCGCGTCGAGTGGCTCGCGGTTCACGTAGCGGATGCGCCACGTCCGTGCGAGCACGCGCAGCAGCCCCCCGCCTAACCAGCTGACGAGCGCGCGCCGCCGGGTGCGTCGCGCACCGATCCTCGCGGTCATGACGCGAGCGCGAGCGCCATCTCGGCCACGCGTGCGGCCGCGCCCGGTGCGCCGAGTTTCTCGCGAACGCGAGCGAGGCCCGCCACCTGCGCCGCACGCGCCACGCTGTTCGGATCGAGCAGCGGCTCGAGTGCGGCCGCCATCGACGCCGGATCCACGGCGCCCTGTAGAAACTCCGGCGCAACGGATTCGCCGGCCACCACGTTCACGAGCCCAATGCGCGGGATCGTTACCACCCGCCGCGCGATCGCATAGCTCGCCGCGCCGGTGCGGTACGCCACGACCAACGGACACCCTGCCACCGCCGCCTCGAGCGTGGACGTGCCGCTCTTCGACAGCGCCGCATCGGCCGCGCGCCACACCGCGAACGACGAGTCGTGCACCAGCGGATACGGCGACCGCGCGCCATCGAGCGTGATGCCCGGCGCCACGCTCACCACCACGCGCAGCCCGCGCACGCGCCGCTCGAGCAGCCGCGCCGTGTCGAGAAACGGTCCGAGATGCCGTGCGATCTCCTGCGCGCGGCTCCCCGGAAACAACGCCAACACGCGTCCCGCGTCCGTTAGGCCAAGCGCGCGGCGGGCCTCGTCGCGCGACGGCATCGCGACGGCGGCGCGGTCCAGCAGCGGATGCCCAACGAACGTGGCGGGCACGCCGTGCGACCGCAGCAGCTCCTCCTCGAACGGCAGGATTACCGCCGCGCGCGTCACCGTGCGCGCCAATGCGCCGAGCCGGCCCGCGCCCCAGGCCCACACCTGCGGTGTGATGTAGTACAGCACCGGCACGCCGGCCGCGTGTGCCGCCGCCGCGACTTTCATGTTGAAGCCCGGATAGTCGACCAGCACGACCAAGCCCACCGCACCCGACCGCACCCGCCGCTTGAGCTCGGACAACAACGCGTAGTGCCGCGGCACGTGCTTGAGCACCTCGACGAACCCCATCACCGCCAGCCGGTCCGTGTGCTCGATCAGCGTGACCCCCGAGCGTTGCATGCGGGACCCTCCGATGCCGACCATCGGCACGTCGGGCGCACGGCGGCGCATTTCTTCGGCGACTCCGGACGCGTGCAGGTCGCCGGACGCTTCGCCGGCGACGAACAGCACCTCACGCACCGGGCGATCCCGCCAACACCGGCATCGATCGCTCGATCGCGTGCATGATCCGGAGCGCGAGCTCGAGCGCCTGGCGTCCGTCCTCGCCGCTCACGAGCACGGGCTGCGTGCCCTGCACCGCAGCCACGAAGCTCTCGAGCTCGAGTCGCAACGGCTCGCCTTCCGGCGCGTCGAGCGGTACGCGCTCCATGAAGTCCTCGAGCTGCCGCGGTGCGGTGGCCAAGGCGCTCATGTCCAGATCGCCGCGCAGCCGATAGAACTCGCCCGTGCCCTGCGCCAGGTCCAGCGAGAGATATCCGCTGCGCTGAAAGATGCGCAGCTTGCGAAACCGGTCGCGCGACACGCGGCTGGCCGTGATGTTCGCCACGGCGCCGGAGTCGAAGCCTAACCGGGCGTTCGCAATGTCGACCGACGGGGTCAGCACCGGCACCCCGGCAGCCGCGAGCTCGGTCACGTGACCGCCCACCAGCGTGCGCACGAGATCGATGTCGTGGATCATCAAGTCGAGCACCACGGCGACGTCGGAGCCGCGCGGGTTGAACGGCGCGAGTCGGTTACTCTCGACGAACCGCGGCTCGGCGATGTGCGGCAGCGCCGCGCGAATCGCGCGGTTGAACCGCTCGACGTGTCCGGTCTGCACCAGCGCCTTCGTGGCGCGCGCGATCGCGAGGAGATCATCCGCTTCATCGAGCGTCGTGGTGATCGGCTTCTCGATCAGCACGTGCACGCCGCGCGACAGCGCTTGCTTGGCCACCGCGTGGTGCGCGGACGTCGGCACGACGACCGTCACCGCGTCCACGCGGTCGAGGAGCGCCGTCAGTGACGGCGCGGCCGTCGCGCCGAGGTCCGACTGCACGGTCGCCGCGCGCGTGGCGTCGATGTCGTAGAACCCCGCGAACGCCACGTTAGGCATGTCGCGCAGCAGGCGCACGTGGTGGTAGCCCAGGCTCCCGGCGCCAATGACGCCGACACGCGGCGCGCTCACGTCGCCACCCCGCGGCCGCTGCCGTCCACGAACGACAGGAAGTGCCGCACCTCGGGAAACATCTCGAGCTCCGCGTTGGCCCGCTCCATCGCCTGCGAGACGTTCAGCTCCGAACGAAAGAAGAGCCGGTAGGCCCGCTTCAATTCGCGGAGCACGGCCGGCTCGAAGTTCGCGCGCTGCAATCCCACGCTGTTGAGGCCGTACAGCTTGATCGGATTCCCGACGGCCTTGAGATACGGCGGTATGTCCTGCGGGACGCGCGACGCGCCCCCGATGAAGCTGAACGCGCCGACCTTCACGAACTGATGGATCGCGCACATTCCCGAGATGGTCGCGCGATCCTCGATCGTCACGTGCCCCGCGAGCTGCGTCCCGTTCGAGATGATGACGCCATCGCCCACGTGACAGTCGTGCGCGAGGTGCACGTACGTCATGATGAAGCAGTTGCGCCCCACCGTGGTCTTGAGCGACTGGGCGGTCCCGCGGTTGATGGTCGTGTACTCGCGCACCACGCTGCCATCGCCGATCTCGACGCAGGTTCGCTCGCCCTGGAACTTGAGGTCCTGCGGATCGCCGCCGATCACCGAGCCGATGCCGATGCGCACGCCGTCGCCCAACGTGACGTTCCGCTCGAGCACCGCGCGCGGGGACAGCACGCACTCGTCGCCTAACACACACGACTCGCCGATGACCACCCACGGACCCACTTCCACCCCGTCGCCTAACTGGGCCTCGGGCGACACGATCGCCGTCGGGTGGATGCGCGCGCTCATCGATCCACGACCATGGCCGCCATGTCCGCCTCGCACACCAGATCGCCGTCCACGCGCGCGATACCGCGCATCTTGCACACGCGTCCGCGAATCTGGACCATTTCCAGCTCGCACCGCAGCTGGTCGCCTGGGCGCACCGGCTTCCGCCACTTCACGTTGTCCAACGACATGAAGTACACGATCTTGTTCTCGGGATCGTCCACCGCGCCCATGAGCAGCATCCCGCCCACCTGCGCCATCGCCTCGACGATCAACACACCCGGCATCACGGGATGCCCGGGAAAGTGCCCCTGAAAGAACGGCTCGTTCATCGTCACGTTCTTGATGCCGACGATCCGTTTCCGCGGCTCCATCTCGAGCACGCGGTCCACGAGCAGAAACGGATATCGGTGCGGCAGCACCTTCATGATGTCTTCGATCCCAAGCATCCGCGATTCGCCCTCCCGGGTGGCCTGCGTGACCATCTGTTGCACCAGCGTGACCGTGCCGCGATGACTGGGCTTGACCGCAATGACACGCGCCCGTACCCGCGCGCCGGCCAGCGCCAGATCGCCCACGCAATCCATCGTTTTGTGACGCACGAACTCGTCTGCCCAACGGAGCTCCGCATCCACGAGCCCCGTGTCATCGAGGACCAACGCGTTCGCCGTCGATGCACCGCGAATCAACCCCAGCCGCGACAGCATCTCGATCTCGCGCGTGAACCCGAACGTGCGCGCCGCCGCCAGCTCGCGCGCGAACGAATCGCGCGTCACGCCCAGGTCCAGTGTCTGCCGTCCGATCAGCGGGTGCGGAAAATCGATCGTCACCTTGAGCGACAACGATGGCGCCGGCATCACCTCGTACGTCGACTCGCCGCACTTCACCGACATCGGCCGCGTGACGGCGAGATATTGCACCGCGCCGGCGCGGTCGGCAATCCCCGCGGTGCCTAACGCATCGAAGTAGGGCGCCGCGCTGCCGTCCAGAATCGGCGGCTCCGGACCATCGATATCGATCAGGACGTCGTCGATCTCGTGCGCCGCCACGGCCGCCAGCACGTGCTCCACCGTGTGCAGTGCTTCGGGTCCCGTGCCGAGTTGCGTCCGCCGGTCGCTCAGTACCGCGAGGTCCGCCCGCGCCGGAATGCACGGCTCGCCCGGCAGATCCACCCGACGGAACACCACGCCCGTTCCCGCATCCGCCGGCCGGAACGTAAGCCGGCAGAGCTGGCCGAGATGCAAGCCGATTCCCTCGAGCGATATCGCGTCCGCTACCGAATGACGTTTATCGCTCACGCGTCGCCGCGCTCCAGCAATTTCTCGATCCGCCGTAAGAGTCCCGACAACTTGAACAGCGCCGCGTGCGCCCGCAGCATCTCGCCGTGCGGACGTGCCGGATAGCCCGACCACGTCTCCCCCGCTGGAATGTCGCCGAACACGCCGGCTTGCGCCGCCAGTCGAGCCCCGGCGCCAATGTCGTGGTGGCCGCTCACGCCCACCTGGCCCGCGAGAATGCAGCCGTCGCCCATGTGCACGGACCCGGCGATCCCCACCTGCGCCATGATGAGGCACAGGCGCCCGATGCGCACGTTGTGCGCGACGTGCACCAGGTTGTCGATCTTGGTTCCGGCGCCGATCACCGTGTCGTCCACGCTGCCGCGGTCGATGGTCGAGTTCGCGCCGATCTCCACGTCGTCGCCGATGATGCACCGGCCCACGTGCGGAATCTTGCGGTGCCCCTCGTCGCCCGGCACGTAGCCGAAGCCGTCGCAGCCGAGGCGCGAGCCGGCGTGCACGCGCACGCGTTCGCCTAACGCAGTGCCCGGGTACAGCGTGACGCTATCGGCCAACCACGACCGCGCGCCGATCGTCACGCCCGCACCGATCGCGGCATGGCTTCCGACCACGACGTCATCACCTAACTGGACGCCATCGCCGATCACCGCATAGGGGCCGATCGCCACGCCCTCGCCGAGCCGCGCGCCGCGGCCGATGAGCGCCGTTGGATGCACGCCCCGCTCGCGCGGTGCTGCCGGATACAGCTCGGGCAGTACGCGGAGCATGGCCTCGTGCGGCTCGCGCACCACGATCCGGCACGACGCCGCGCCAGGCGCGTCCGCCAGATTCGGCGCGACCAACACCACACCGGCGGCAGACCGCTCGAACAACGCCGCATAGCGCTGCTGCGCGAGAAAGCTGAGATCCTCGGACGTCGCGCGATCCAGCGGCGCCACGCCCCGTACCCGCGCCCCGCCGTCCCCCTGTACCGTGCCGCCTACCAAACGCGCGATCGCCTCGGCGGTGAGTGAAGGGCTGGCCGTCCCCTCATCGCCGAGGTTCGCTCGCGTCGCGTCGTTAGGCATTACGGCCGGCTGGAGTCCGGTCGCGTCGCGCCGAGTGGCTTGTTCGCGGGACCTGTCGGCGGCTTCTGCGGCGTCGTGGAAACCGGAGCGGCCGTCTTGAGTCGCTGGATCACCTTCGCCGTGATGTCGAGCGACGAATCCGCCGCGACCACCACGCCAGCCTGGTTGCCGGCGTCGAACACCATGGCGTAGCCGTCCTCACTGCGTATCTGCTCGATCACCTTGTTGATCTGCTGCATGATCGGACGCATGAGCTCGGCCTGCCGCTGCTGCGCTTGCTGCTCGAGCTGCTGCACACGCTGTTGGTACGCGCTCTCTTTCGCCTGAATGTCCTTCTGACGCGTCGCCTTCGCCGTCGCGCTCAACGTCGGTTCCACCTTGTTGTAGGCGGACACGAGCGCATTGAGCGAGTCGCTCATCTTCTGCACCTCGGCGCGGTAACCCTCCATCTCCTTCTGCATCTGCGCCTCCGCATCGCTCCGACCGGGCACTTCGGCCAGAATCTTCTGCGAGTTCACGTAGGCGATTTTCGGCGTGGCGCTGCTCGAGGGCGAGCTCGTCGCTGGTGGCACGACCCCGCCCTGTGCCAAGGCAGTTCCAGCCGTGAGGGCGGAAATTGCCAGCGCTGACAGCGCGGCATGAACAAACGAACGCATTGTGACTCCGGTTAGAAAATTTGTCCGAGCTTGAAGTGCAGCATCCACTTCGGGTCCGGGCGCCCGTTGACGTCGATCCGGTCGAACCCATACGCCCAATCGAGGCCAAGCGGCCCGAGTGGCGTCACGATCGCTACACCGATCCCAGCACCTCGGAACAAGCGCGTCGGGTCGAAGTCGCGCGGCGAATCGTACACGTTGCCGGCGTCGTAGAAGAGGTCCGAGTACAGCATCGAATTGAAGCGAACGCCGAGCTCGGCCGTCGTGCTGAAGAAGGCGTTGCCGAAGGACTGAACGGTGGCGTTGCTATTCGTTCCCGGGATGAATCCCAACGGGGTGATCGAAAATTCCTCGTAACCACGCAGTTGCTCGCCGTATTGCGTACCGCCCATGGCGAACTTCTGAGAATAGAAGAAAGGTCCTGCGTTGCCGAACAACATACCAGCCCGTGCCGTAAGTCCGAACACGAGCTTCATGGACTGCGACCCGATCTGTTCGCCGCCCCACTGCGCTAGCGTGGAGTAGTTACGCAACTCCGTGGTGTAGCGCTGGAAACTGGACGTCCCACCCAGCGGCCCGCCGTTGAATTGGGCGTCGAGTGTGCGCATCGAACCGGCCGACGGGAACGGAAGGTCGATCCGATTGTCATGCGTGATTTGGAATCCAAGTGTCGAGCGGAAATGTTGCCGCGTGTCGATCAACGTGTCGCGCGTCGCGAGACCACCCGTAAATCTCACGGCCTCGCCGCCGTACGATACGAAGAGGCGCGTGAACGGCGACCCGTGCACAGGAAAGCCCAACTGCACCGAACCGCCTGACGCCTTGCTCTGTCCGAGGTCGGCGATAAGGTAGCGCGAGTACGTGCTGTACGCCGTGGCCGTGGCCGAGATGCGCGTTTGACGGACTGCCGGGTCGGTGTAGCTCAGCTGGAAGTCGTTCACGTACTTGCCGTATTGCCACTGCACCGAAGCCTTCTTGCACAGGCCGAACAAGTTGGGCTGATCGAGCCCAATGAATCCACCCAGACCGGTGCCTTCGCCGACGGACGCGCCGAAGTTCACGCTGCCCGTGTGCTTTTCCTTCACGTGGAACACGACGTCCACATCGCCCTTGTCGTTCGCGCGCGGAGTCTCGGGCGGCGGCAGAGGCGACTCGAAGAAGCCAAGGTTCTGGATGTTCTGATAGCTGCGGATGAGGCGGTCCTGACTGAACACGTCGCCCGGCACAATGACTAACGCATCGCGGATGCACTGGTCCGAGGTGTAGTCGTTGCCCGCGATGTCGATGCGGTTGATGGTGGCCGGCGTCCCCTCGGCGATCTCCCAGCGGAGGTTCACGGTGGGCACCGAGTCCTTGCTCATCGATCGCTCCACCACGGGCCGGATCTGCGCGTAGATGTAGCCCTCGTTCGCGTACGCGTTGCGCAGTTTCTCGGTGGCGTCGTCCCAGGCCGCGGCGTCAAACGTGTTCTGATCATTCGCGCCGCCGCCGAACATCCCCTTCACTTTCTCGCCTAACGATGGCGACCGCGGCGTGAACGGATAGAAGCGGTTGATGTCCGCGGTCGAGAAATGCCGGTTGCCCGTCACCTCGAACGTGCCCACGCGGTACTGCGGCCCTTCCTTCACCTGCACCTGGACCAACGCCTTCCCGTTCTGCTTGTCCACCACCAGCGTGTCCTTCTGGACCTGGAAGTCGATGAATCCGTTTTCTTGATAAAGCTTCGGGATGCGATCGTTGATGTCCGACTGGAACTTGTCCTCGTCGAACTCGCCCTTGTGCCAGAACCAGAAGCCCTCGGGCTTCGTTTTCATGGCGTCGACCACTTCGCTCTGCTTGAGCTTCGTGCCGCCTTGGATGTCCACTCCGGAGACGGCGAGCCGCCGACCTTCGCTCACTTTGAACGTGACGTTCGTGAAGCCGTTGGACACCGTGCTCTCTGGCTGCACGGTGGCCAGATAGTATCCCTTCGCCTCGTACATCGAGTCGATGCGTTCCACCGCGCGTGCGACTAACGACGGGTCGATCGGCTTGCCTGACAGCAGCTCGATCTTGTCGCGCAAGGCGCCCTCACCAATCACGTTCTCGCCCTCCACCGAGAAGTGCCCCAGGAGCGGGCGCTCGACCACAGTGAACACGGCGGATGCACGTCCGTTGGTGCCCACCTCACAGCCCATTTGCACCGTGCTGAACTGCCCCGTCGCATAAAGGTTGCGGATAGCACGTTGCAGAACGCGGAAGTTGAGGGTGTCGCCCTTGGTGATCCCGATGTCCGAGAGCACGGTCGACGTGGAGACGCGGCTGTTGCCTCGGATGATCACGGAGTCTGGGGTGGCGCATGGGCCGGAGGCCTGCGCGGACACCCCGGTCGTCACCGTGAGGAAGGCGATCGGGAGGACCAGTCGTCGAAGCATGGCCTATAAGATACACACGAAACGGCGGAATGCCCCATTGGGACATTCCGCCGTTTCAAATACCCGGGCCCGGCGGACCGGTCAGGTGGTAGTCTTGCTCAGGACCTTGAATTCGAGCTTCGACCCGTCGGCCGATACATCCACCTCGACTTCATCGCCCTTCGCAAACTCCCCGATCAGAATCTTCTCCGACAGCGGGTCCTCGACGTACTTCTGGATCGCCCTCTTGAGCGGACGCGCGCCGAAGTGTTCGTCGTACCCTTGCGTGCTCAGGAACTCGTTCGCGGGAGCCGACAGCTTGAGGGTGATCTCCTCATCCGACAGCCGTCGCTGCACCTCGCGGAGCAAAATCCCGACGATCTGCGAGATGTGATCCTTGTTCAGCGGGTGGAACACAATCACGTCGTCCAACCGGTTCAGGAACTCCGGATTGAAAACCCGCTGGATTTCCTCCTTCACCTTCTCCTGAATGCGATCGAAGTTCTCGCGATCGTCCGGCGCGGCGAAGCCTAACCCCTTGCTCTTCGTGATGTCGCGCGCACCGACGTTGGACGTCATGATCACGACCGTGTTCTTGAAGTCGATCACGCGACCGTAGTTGTCCGTGAGATGCCCTTCGTCCAACACCTGGAGCAGAATGTTGAACACATCCGGATGCGCCTTCTCGATTTCGTCGAGCAGCACCACGCTGTACGGCTTGCGGCGCACAGCCTTGGTGAGCGTGCCCGAGTCCTCGTAGCCGACGTAGCCCGGAGGCGCGCCAATGAGCCGGCTCACGGAGAATTTCTCCATGTACTCGCTCATGTCGACGCGAATGAGGGCCTGCGTATCGGCGAACAAGAACTTCGCCAGTGCACGCGCCAACTCGGTTTTCCCGACGCCCGTTGGGCCCGAGAAAATGAACGACCCGATCGGACGCGCCGGATCCTTGAGACCCGCGCGGCTACGACGGATCGATCGCGACAACGCCTTGATCGCTTCGTCCTGCCCAACGACCGACGCGTGGAGCTCGTCTTCCATGCGCAGCAGCCGGGCGCTCTCGGCCTCCTGCA
>DATJET010000145.1:0-5694 GCA_035496295.1 Gemmatimonadaceae bacterium | reverse complement strand
TGGCTCTACGTCCCGTTCGAGTGCGGATGCCTCATGGCCCGCGAGCCCAAGCGACTCAAGGCCGCGTTCCAGATCTACCCCGACTACCTCAAGGACGCGGAGAGCGACGGCGACGAGATCAACTTCGCCGACTACGGCGAGCAGCTCACCCGCTATGCGCGCGCGCTCAAGGTGTGGCTCAGCGTCAGCTACTTCGGCACCGACGTGCTGCGCGACGCCATCGGGTACAGCCTCTCGTTGGCCGCGCACGCCGAAGCGCTCGTGCGGCGCGAACCGGCCATGGAAGTGCTCGCACCGGCGACGTTAGGCATTCTGTGTTTTCGCGTGCACCCCCCGGGCGTGGACGACCCGGCCGCGCTCGACGCGCTCAACGAACGCATCAACGCCGCCGTGAACGCAGGGGGCCGGTTCTTCATCTCGAGCACGCGCATCCGCGGCGCGCTGTCGCTGCGCATCTGTCCCATCGGCTTCCGGACGACGCGCGAAGACATGGCCGACTTCGTGCGCGAGGTGGCCGCGCGCGCGGCGGGCTGAGGCCCGCTTCCGTTAGGCGTCCGGCGCGGCCGCCTGCGTGGCCATCCCCATGGCGTGGTAGCCCTTGTCCACGTACACCACCGAGCCGGTGATCCCGCTCGCGTGCGTGCTCGACAAGAACGCCGCCACCGCGCCGACTTCCGACGGATGGAGCGGCTCGGTGAGCGGCGAGTTCGCCGACGCGTACTCCACCATTTTCTCGATGATCCCGATGGCGCTCGCGGCGCGCGACGCCAGCGGGCCCGCCGAGATGCAGTTCACGCGCGCGCCGAACTTGCGCCCCGCCTCGTACGCCAGCACGCGCGTGTCGCTCTCGAGCGCCGCCTTCGCCGACGACATCCCGCCGCCGTATCCGGGAATCACACGCTCGCTCGCCATGTACGTGAGCGACAACAACGACGCATGCGGCCGGAGTAGCGGACCGAAGTGCTGCACGAACGACACCAGGGAGTACGCGCTCACGCCCAACGCCGTGAGATACCCGGACCGGCTCGTGTCCATCAACGGCTTCTTCACTTCCGGTCCGTTAGCCAGCGAGTGGACGACGATGTCGAGCGGCTGCTCGCCGAAATCCGATACCAGGCGCTCGGCCAAACCACTGATGGTGAAATCGCCGGCGTTCGCGTACCGCTTGTTGGTGCGAATGTCCTCGGGCACGTCGGCCATCGTGTCGAACGCGGCATCGAGCGGATAGATCCGCTCGAACTCCATCATCGCACCGTCCGACAAGCGGCGCGACGCATCCATCTTGCCGCGCTCGAGGAGGTTGTTGAAGATGTTGAGTGCCGGCGGCCACGTACCGATCACCACCGTCGCGCCGCACTCGATGAGTGCCTTCGCGATCGCGAAACCGTAGCCCGCATCGTCGGCGACGCCCGCGACCAGTGCGCGGCGGCCGTTCAGATCGATCGTGAACATACGCGGAGGAAATAGCCAATCGCGGTCGCACACACAAGGTGGGACCGGCAGTCAGTCGTGCTCGCGTGTCCGCCTCCGATGACGATGAAAGTCTGACGACTATGAGTGCGGACGAGGCCGGACACGAACAGACAAGACAGGACCTGGTTATTGGTTTCGAACGCTGGCAGCTGGAGCCAACTTCAAATCATCTCGCTCTGTCCGGCTTTGTCGGGGTGTGTCCGCTTATCAACTCGTGGATCCTTGTCAGACAGCGGAGGCGGACACGCGCGAACGCCGTCGTGAGACTTTCATCGTGGTCGGAGGCGGATTTCGCGTGAGGAAGCGCGTTGCCTAACAGGCAAGTACGAGCTGTGGGTTTTCCCATCCCGCCAATGCGCTGACGCACTCCCCGCCGCGCGGAACGATCACTTTCGTTATGACTTCAGTTTCACCTTTGTTATCCTTTGAGGCCGTCGTCGTGGAGACTTTCCGCCGGAAGGGCCGACCACAGAGGACGCGCCATCGTCACGGTCCAGCGCTCGCACCTGCACCGGTCTCCACTTATCGTACGGACATGCCGAACAAGCTACTGACCTTCCCGATCTCCGAGCATACCCTCGCGAACGACCTGCGCGTGATCGTCGTCCCAACGGGATTGCCGGATGTCGTGTCGCTGCAGATTCCGGTGCAGGCCGGCTCACGCAACGAAATCGAGCCCGGGAAAACGGGATTCGCGCATTTCTTCGAGCACATGATGTTTCGCGGGACCGACGCGTATCCGCCCGCGCGCTATCAGGAAGTGCTCACGCGCGCCGGGGCTCGCTCCAACGCCTACACCACCGACGACTACACCAACTATCACACCACGTTCTCGCGCGACGACCTGGCGCGCGTGCTCGAGATCGAAGGCGACCGGTTTCAGCGGCTGCGCTATCCCGAGGAAGATTTCAAGACCGAAGCGCGGGCCGTGTTAGGCGAGTACAACAAGAACAGCGCCGATCCCACCGAGAAGCTGTTCGAGGTAATGCGCGATCACGCGTACACGACGCACACGTACAAGCACACCACCATGGGCTTTCTGCGCGACATCGAGGACATGCCCAACCAGTTCGACTACTCGCGGCTGTTCTTCGATCGCTGGTACCGGCCCGAGTACACCACGCTGCTCGTGGCCGGCGACGTGTCGGCGGGCGACGTGCTTCCGTTAGTCGAGCGCTACTGGGGCGACTGGCGCCGCGGCAGCCATCGCGCCGACGTCCCACGCGATCCGGCCCCGTCGGGTCCCGTGTACGCGCACGTCCCGTGGGAGACCCCCACGCTGCCATGGGTCACAACGTCGTTCCGCGCGCCCGCGTTCGCCGCAACCGACCGCGCGTTCGCCGCCACCGACCTGATGGTCGACCTCTGGTTCGGCCGCACGTCCGCGCTCTACCGCCGTCTCGTGGACGACGAGCAGGTGGTCGACACGCTGTTCGCGTATAACCCGGGCAACGTCGACCCGGGACTCATCATGATTGCCGCTCGCGTCAAGAGCCGTGACGACGTCGTACCGGTGCGCGACGCCATTCTCGATACGGTGCGGACCGCGCGCGATGTGCAGGTGACGGCAAAACGACTGGCCGACGCGAAGGCGCATCAACGCTATGGCTTCGTGCGCGAGCTGGACGATACCGAAACCATCGCCGCGACATTGGCGCGTTTCGTCCACTACGATCGAACCACGCAGACGCTCGAGGATTTGTTCGCGACGTACTCGGTGGTCACGCCGCGCGAGGTGCGCGAGGCCGCCCGTACGGTGTTCACCGATGCCGCGCTCGTGACGACCACGTTGTCGCACGACAGCATGCCGGACGCCATCTCGCACCCGCCATCGATCGAGCGCGCGGCGGCCCGCGCCAAGCGCCGCCCGTTAGACATCCTCACGCAGGCCACGCCGCATCCATCGCTCGACATCAAACTCGTGTTCCCTGTCGGATCGGCGCACGATCCCGAAGGACAGGAAGGTCTGGCCGCGCTCGCGGCGTCGATGATCGCCGAAGGCGGCTCACGCGAACGGCGCGCCGAGGATGTGCGGACGGCGTTGTTCCCCATGGCGGCCACGTTCAGTGCGCAGGTGGACAAGGAGGTGACCACCTTCACGGCGCGCGTACACCGTGAGACCTGGCGTCCGTTCGCCGACCTCGTGCTGCCGCTGCTCACCGAGCCCGGTCTGCGTGAAGAGGACTTCGCCCGTCTGCGCGATGCCCAACGGAACGCGCTCACGCAGGACCTGCGCTCGAACAACGAAGAAGAGTTGGGCAAGGAGCGGCTGCAGTGGAACGTGTTCGCCGGCACGCGCGTGGCGCACCCGGTGTTAGGCACAGAGGCCGGTATCGCCGCGATCGCGATGGATGACGTGCAGGCGTTCATTGCGCGGCACTATGTGCAGGCCGGCCTCACGATCGGCGCAGCGGGCGACGTACCGCCGGCGCTGCTCGCTCGCGTTCGCACGGCGGTGGCGACGCTCCCCGCAGGCGAGCGACCGCCGGCCACGGCGGCCGCGGTCGCGCGGCGCCCCGGTCTGCGCGTCGAGATCATCCAGAAGGACACGCGGGCGATCGCCATCTCCCTCGGCCACCCCATCGCCGTGACGCGCGCGCACCCGGACTTCGCCGCGCTCTGGCTCGCGCGCACGTGGTTAGGCGAGCACCGGTCGTCGGTGTCGCACCTGTATCAGCGCATCCGCGAGATCCGCGGCCTCAACTACGGCGACTACGCGTACATCGAGGCGTTTCCCGGCGGCATGTTCCAGTTCTTTCCCGACGCCAACCGGCCACGCCACCACCAGCTGTTCGAGATCTGGATCCGGCCCGTACCGCCCGACGCGGCGGTCATGACGCTGCGCATCGCCGTGCACGAGCTCGACCACCTCGTGACGAACGGCCTAACCGAAGCCCAGTTCGTATCGACGCGCGACTACCTGATCAAGAGCCTGCCGCTGCTCACCGCGACGCAGGATCACCGCCTGGGCTACGCGCTGGACGCGCGCTGGCACGGCACCGGCGATTTCACCACGGAGATGCGCGAGCACCTGCGCGGTCTCGATGCCGACGCCGTGAACGACGCCGTGCGCCGCCACCTCTCGGCGCGCGACCTCGACATCGTGATGATCGCCCCTGACGCCGAGGCGCTCCGGCACGCGTTGCTCTCCGACGTGCCCACGACGCTCACCTACGACGCACCCAAGCCGCCCGAGTTGCTGGCCGAAGATCGCGTGATCGGCGAGCGCCGGTTGGGTCTCGAGGAGGGCAACGTGCGCATCACCCCGGTAGTCGAGGTGTTCGCACATTGACCCGCATTACACGCACGGCGCGCGGGTCGTCCTCCTTCGTATCACACCCATCCCTTCCACGCACTCCTTCGTGTCGAGCGTTTTGACCGAGCCTGCCGCTTCGGACGCCGGCGCGCCGGCGCATGCAAGCACTGCGCGGCGACTCGGGGTCGTCGCGATCATCATCGCCATCATTGCGTCGTTCGTCGTGGTCAAGGCTGCGGCGCGATTCGGACAAACGTGGGATGAGCCGGCGCACCTCGCGGCGGGCATGCAGTGGTTCGCCCAGGGACGCTACGACTACGACCCGCAGCATCCGCCGCTGGCGCGCGTCGCGATCGCGCTCGGGCCGCGGCTCTTCGGCGCCACGTCGCACGGACAGCCCACGATGTGGACCGAGGGCAACACGATTCTGTTAGACAGCGGGCCGTACGGACGCACGTTGCTGCTCGCGCGACTCGGCGTCCTGCCGTTTTTCCTGTTGCTGCTCGGCGTGACGTGGGGATGGACGCGCTCGCTGTACGGCGATGCCGCGGCCGTCGTCGCACTGCTCCTGGTCTCGACCACGCCGCAACTGCTCGCGCACGCCGGCTTCGCGACGAACGATCTGCCGCTCACCGCGACGCTCCTGGCCGCCTTGTGGACGTTCACGCGATGGCTCGAGCGGCCGGACGCCGCGCGAACGATCGTGTTCGCCATAGTCGGCGCCGCGACCATTGCCACCAAGTTCTCGAGTCTGCCGTTCTTCGCCGTGGCGGCAGCGCTCATCGTGTGTGCCTGGTGGGCGATTCCCGCTCCGCGCGACGCCTGCGCGCCGCGCCGCATTGCGTTAGGCGACCTCCGCGAGCCGGCGCGCATGGCGGTGGCGGCGGCGGTGCTCGTCGGTGTCCTGGTGTGGGCGGTCTATCGCTTCCACACGCGGCTCGCGTTCGGTGGACGGCTGCCGCTGC
>DATJET010000144.1:0-4745 GCA_035496295.1 Gemmatimonadaceae bacterium | reverse complement strand
CCCAGGTACGCACAGCGCACCAGGAGCTCGCGGCCGGCCTCGGTGTCCTGGGCCCGCTCGATTATGCCG
Organism: Gemmatimonadaceae bacterium; assembly: GCA_035496295.1. Taxonomy (GTDB): domain Bacteria; phylum Gemmatimonadota; class Gemmatimonadetes; order Gemmatimonadales; family Gemmatimonadaceae; genus JADGGM01. Next base: position 4,676 of record DATJET010000144.1, on the reverse strand, counting down.
ATGTCGTCAATGATTCCCGTGAACATGATTAGTGGCTGGCTTTTCTGCTCGTGCTGACCGGCATCTACGCTCCTGGAGTAACGGACAAAGCACGGACAGAACGGACACGACCAGATAAAGCAACAAAAAAAAATTGCTTTTGTTTTTTTCTTCTCTGTTTTAATCCGGTCTTGTCCGTTCTGTCCGTGCTTTGTCCGTTACTTCATGCGTAGATGCCCGGCCCGGGCTGCGGTGCCGGAACGTCGTGCACGGCGTACGCGATCATGCTGTCGTCGCCGAGTGCCCGCCGCTCCAGCACGGCGAGCCGGGCCGTCTTTTTGATGGTCGTCGCCGGTGAGAACGCAAACGCATTCTGCGCTCCGGCACCGAATACGACTGGACCCTGAAAGATAATCAAACGGTCTATGAGGGATCGTTCCCAGAGAGCGCTCGCCAAGTGGGCTCCGCCCTCGACGAGGAGCGACCGGACGCCCTCCGACGTCAGATGTTCCAATCCATTATATAGCGAGCTCGTCCGGAGCACCCGGACCCCGGCTGCCTCGAGCGCGCGGGCCGCGCGGACCGGAGGCTTCTGGGCGATCACGATCACGGGCACGTCGCGGGCGGTTCGCACCAGCGCCGAGTCGAGCGGCGTGCGCGCGTGGCGGTCGAAAACCACGCGGACTGGCGGAACGCGCGGTGCCGGCGCGTCGCGCACGGTGAGCGACGGGTTGTCGGCGAGCACGGTGCCCAAGCCCACCGCGATCGCGTCGCTTCCGGCGCGCAGCTCGTGCGCCGCAGCGCGCGCGCGGCGCCCCGTGATCCACTTCGAGCCGCCCGCGGCGTCGGCGATGCCGCCATCGATGGACATCGCGAGCTTGAGCGTGACCCATGGACGCGACGCGCCGAACGAAAAGAAGAACGCCGGATCTGCCTCGAGCGCTCGGCGCTCCTCGACACCAGTGACGACCTCGATGCCGGCATCGCGCAGACGCTCCGCGCCACCCGCTGCTTTCGGGTTCGGGTCGCGAGCGCCGATCGCCACGCGCGACACGCCGGCCTTGATGAGTGCGTCGGCGCACGGCGGTGTCTTGCCCTGGTGCGCACACGGCTCGAGCGACACGTACACCGTGGCTCCTTCGGCGCGCGTGCCCGCGGCGTCCAGCGCCGCTATTTCCGCGTGTCGCTCCCCGAATCGCGCGTGCCAGCCTTCGCCGACGACGTCGTTCCCCTGGACGACGACGGCGCCGACCATGGGATTCGGCGCCGTCTGGCCCCAGCCGCGTTGGGCCAGGTCGATGGCCCGGCGCATGAACGCGCGATCGCGCGCCGCGCCGGGGTCTTTCGTTAGGCGGACCCGCTCAGAAGGCAAGGCGGGCGCCGATCGACCCGTACCAGCGCGACCGATTGACGTCGTTGTCGAACATGTTGAACGTGTGCACGGAGCCGCCCGAGACTCTGCCTAACTCACCAACCAGCTTGACGAACGGGATCAGGTTGAGCGAGACGTCGCCGAAAATGCTCGTGCGCTTCGGGCTCACGGCCAGCGACACCGGCGTCTGGGTCTGGCCATCCACGTTGGACGTGATCTTCGCGCTGGCGTCGTAGTAGTCGCGGCCGAAGCCGGCGGCGAGGGTCACCCACAACAGGTTCTTGCTGGCCACGACGCGCCAGGCCTTGGTGCGCAGGTCGAGGTCGCGCACCGAGAAGCTCTCCGTGGGGCTCGCGGTGGCGACGATCGTCGTCACGGGGAGGCTGCGTTCCTGATACGTGACCGAGATGCCCGGCGTGAGAAAGGTCTCCTGCAACAGGCCTAACCGGACGCCGTAGCCGAAGCGGATCGCGCCCGTCGCGTTCCCGATGCGGACGCCGGTCTGCTGCAGGGATGGCAGGTACGACGCGCTCCCCAACAGGTCGATGCCGCCGATGTAGGTGATCCCGATCGGGAATCCGTGGAACACGCCTACCGCGGCGTCGACCTCCGGGAACACGAGCGTCTTCCCGTTGGTGGTGTAGCCGCTCGCCTGCGGCGCGCCGGTGCTCACGTTCACGCCCTGGACGTCCGGGATACTGGCGTTGAGCAGGTTGACCCGCGCCCCGATGCTGAAGTGGCCGAGTCCGCCTAACGTACCGCCCTGGCCTAACGATGCGTTGCCGCCGGCGACGAGGGTGCCGATCTGCGTGTTGAGGTACTGGTACAGGTCGATGGCTTTCTGGCAGCCGTCGCCCCCCTGCACCTGTCCCCGTATCACACCGCCGACCAACACCGACACCGCCTGGCCGCACTGCGGATTCGCGGTCTGCTGCGCCGCGGCCGACGGCACAACGACGACTGCGGCAACTGCGAAGACGAACCACGTACGCGTCATGCGCATCCTCCTGAGAGATCTACGCCAGAATCACCCGTCCTGCACCAGGACGCACCTCGCCTAACTCCCACGCGTCGATCTTGCACGCGCGAGCAGCGGCGATCACGTCCGGCTGGGCGCCGGGTGCCGCGAACACGACCATCCCGACTCCCATGTTGAACGCCCGGAACATCTCATCGCGCGGAACCTGCCCGCCGCGCGCCAGCACTTGGAATACGTTAGGCACCGTCCACGAATCCGTGCGGATCACCGCATCCATCGTGGGCGGGAGCGCCCGCCCCACGTTGCCGGGCAGCCCGCCTCCGGTAATGTGCGCCATGGCATGCACGAGGTGAAGCACCGGCTCGAGCGCCGCGCGGTACGACCGGTGGATGCGGAGCAAGACGTCGGCCACCGATCCATCCTCGCCGGGGAAGCGGTCCCGAACCGTTAGGCGCATGCGGTCGAATATGATCTTTCGTGCCAGGGAGTAGCCGTTGGTGTGCAGCCCCGAGCTGCCAAGCGCGACCACCCTGTCGCCCTCCAGCACCCGCTCGGCGCCCAAGACCTGGGTCTCCTCCACACATCCTACAATGAACCCCGCCAAATCGTAGTCGGGCGGCGTGTACACGCCCGGCATCTCGGCGGTCTCGCCGCCGACGAGCGCGCACTGGTTCTCACGGCACCCCGCGGCCACGCCGCGCACCACGCTCTCGACCACCTCGGGCACCAGCACGCCGAACGCCACATAGTCGAGAAAGAACAGCGGCAGCGCGCCCTGCACCAGGATGTCGTTCACGCAGTGGTTCACCAGGTCGTGGCCGATCGTGTCGTGGCGGTTGGAATCGATCGCGACCTTGATCTTGGTGCCCACGCCGTCGGCGCTCGACACCAGCACCGGCGCGCGCATCCCCTGCGGCACACGGAACTGTCCGCCGAATCCACCGAACTTGCCGCGCGCGCCGGCCGTGAACGTCGACTCGACCAGCGCTTTGATGCGCTGCTTGGCGGCGTCGGCCGCTTCGATGTCGACGCCGGCGTCGCGGTAGTCGAGCGGTACGCTCACGCGGGGATCTCCTGCTCCACGCTCACCAACCGATGGAAGTCCAGCACGCGCGCCGCGATCTCGCTCTCATCGATCTCGAGGAACCGCGTGATCGAGAATCGCTCGACGGCGAACGAGCCCATTGCAGATCCGTACACCACGGCGCGGCGCATGTTGATGTCGTTCACGGTTCCGCAGCGCGCGAGGTAGCCGATGAATCCGCCGGCGAACGCGTCGCCCGCACCGGTCGGGTCGAACACGCTCTCTAACGGAAACGCCGGCGTGAAGAACACGCTCGTTGGGCCGAACATCAGCGCGCCGTGCTCACCCTTCTTGATGATCACCGTCTTGGGTCCGTGCGACTGGATCCAGCGCGCGGCCTTCACGAGGTTCGCTTCCTCGGTGAGCTGGCGCGCTTCGGCGTCGTTGAGCGTGATGAGGTCCACGTGCTCGAGTAGCTCGAGGAGATCGCTGCGGCGGCTCTCGATCCAGAAGTTCATCGTGTCACACGCGACGAGCTTCGGCTTGTGCACCTGTTGCAGCACGTCCAACTGGAGCCGCGGGTCGATGTTGCCGAGGAAGACGAACGGCGCGTCGCGGAAAGCCTCGGGAATCTTCGGCCTGAAGTGCGAGAAGACGCCGAGGCGGGTCTCGAGCGTTTCGGCGGTGTTGAGATCGTGGCGGTAGCGGCCGCGCCAACGGAACGACTCGCCCTCGGCGCGCTCGATGCCAGTGAGGTCCACGCCGCGCTCGGCCAGTACTTCGAGTTGGTCGACCGGGTAGTCGCTGCCCACGACGCCGACCATCTGGACTTGTGTGAGCAGGCTCGCGGATGCCGCGAAAAAAACCGCCGAGCCGCCGAGTACGTTCTCGGCGCGACCGAACGGAGTTTCTACCGAGTCGAGCGCAATGGAGCCGACGACGAGGACGGTCATGTGTGTTCGAGAGCGGTGGAGACTGAAATGTAGCGCGGGCACGCTACATTCGCGCGGGGGACCGTAATGATCTATCGCCACCCCAGAGCGGGCGCGACGTGCGTCAGGATCGACTCGATCACGTGCGCATTGTAGTCGACGCCGAGCGTGTTAGGCACGGTCAGGAGGAGGGTGTCGGCTTCGGCGATGGCCTCATCGCCCCGCAACTCTTCGACCAGCACGTTGGGCTCGGCGGCATACGATCGGCCGAACACGGCGCGCATGTTGTCGATGACCCCGATCTGATCGTTGCTCTCATCGCGGCCGAAGTAGGCGCGGTCGCGATCGTTCATGAGCGCGAAGATCGACCGGGACACCGAGACACGCGGC
>DATJET010000143.1:0-51532 GCA_035496295.1 Gemmatimonadaceae bacterium | reverse complement strand
GACGGCGACCGGACGCAGACATTGGGCGGCGCGATCGTCCGCGCGTTAGGCCGGATCCCGGCCACCGGCGAGCGCTTTCGCCTGGGCGATTACGAGCTCACGATCGTCGACGCCGAGCCGTCGCGCATCCGGCGGGTGCTCGTGCAGCGCGGCGAGTCCGCGCGGACCGTCGACCTCAAGGCGCCCGCTCCCCGCTGACGTGCGTCCCTTCGTCGTCTTCTGGCGACTGTTCCCGTTCGTCATCGCGTTCCTGCGGGACCGTCGCCGATGGATCTTCGCCGGCCGACCGCGCCGGGCGAGCGAAGCGGTGCACCGGCGGCGCGCCGAACGCCTCACCGCCACGGTGGCCGCACTCGGCCCGGCGTTCATCAAGCTGGCGCAGGTGTTCGCGTCGCGCGCCGACATCCTCCCCGAGCCGTACTTGAGTGAGGTCGGCAAGCTCACCGACAGCGTGCCGGCGCTGCCGTCGCGCGACATCCAGGCGGTGATCGTCCGCGAGCTCGGCAAACCGCTCGATCAGCTGTTCGACCGGTTCGACGTCGAGCCGCTCGCCGCGGCGTCGTTGGGCCAGGTCCACCGCGCGTCGTTAGGCGAGCGCGAAGTGGTGGTGAAGGTGCTGCGCCCGGGCGTCGAGGAAATGGTGGCGATCGACCTCGATGCGGCGTTCCGCATTCTGTACTTCGTCAACGTCCTGCTCCCGAACCACCACACGCGCGCGATCACCACCATCGTGCGCGAGTTCGCCAAGCGCATCGACGAGGAGATGGACTTTCGCCAGGAGGCGCGAAACGCCGACCTCATCCGCGCCAACTTCACGCGCGACCCGCGCGTGGCCGTGCCCGAAGTGGTGGGCGCACTCACGTCGCGTCGTGTGCTCGTGCTCCAGTACATGGAAGGCACCAAGATCGACCGGCTGCAGAGCCGCATCGCCTCGGGCGACATCGCCCTCGAGACGCTGCTGCGCACCGTGGTCGAGGTGTACACGCAGATGATGCTGATCGACGGGCTGTTCCACGCCGATCCGCATCCCGGCAACCTCCTCGTCGCGCCTAACGGAACGCTCGTGCTGCTCGACTTCGGCATGGTGGTCCGCGTGGAGCGCGAGACGCGCGTCCGGCTCATCGAGACCATTCTCGCCGCGGTGCGCAAGGACGTCGACGGCGTGATCGCCGGCTTCTACGAGCTCGGCGTCCTCGACCCGGAAGTCGATCGCGGCACCGTGCGCGATGCGGCGCGCGCGCTCATGTCGATCGCCTTCACGCCGGATGCCGAGCCGCGACAGGTGCAGCGCATCGTGAACGACGTGATGGCGACGTTCTATCGGTGGCCGATCATGCTGCCGAGCGAGTTCGTCTACCTCGGTCGCGCCGCGGCGCTGGCGGAAGGCATCGCGCTGCGCTACGATCCCGCGTTCAACGCGGTCCAGTTCGCCTCGCCGGTGATCCGCCGCATGGGGGCGACGCTCCTGGCCTCGGTGGCGTCGGGCGATCCGCGCGACCGCATGCAGGACGTGTTAGGCGAGATCGCCGGCATCGCGCGCGAGCTGCGCGATGTGCTGCGCCGCGCCGGCCGCGACGAGCTGCGTGTCCGTGCACACCCGCGCGATGTCCTGGAGATGCAGCAGTTCATGGTCGGCCAGACGCGGCGCATCGTGCTGTGCATGGCGACCGGCGTGCTCGCCGTCGTCGGCGCGCTGCTGTACGTGGCGGACCACAACACTTACGTCCTCGTGGCGACCTTGTTCGTGACGCTGATCATGTTCGTGCTGTTCCTGATCGTGCCGTGGCACTTGCTGTCGCGGCCGTTGCACACCATGCGACGACGCCGATGACCGCATCGTCCGCGCCGCGCGAAACGCATCGCACGCTGCTCGCCGACTTCGACGCGCGCCATCCGGCGGCGCTCGCCCGCGCCGTGAGCATCGTCGAGAACCACCGCGCCGGATTCGAGAACCTGTTGGGCGCGTTGCATCCGCGGTTAGGCCGCGCGCGCCGCATCGGCATCACCGGCCCGCCGGGCGCCGGCAAGAGCACCATCACCACGACGCTCGCGTCACTCTATCGCACGGCGGGTCTGTCGGCCGGGATCATCGCCGTCGACCCGACATCGCCGTTCACCGGTGGTGCATTGTTGGGCGACCGCATCCGTATGGAATCGGTGGCGCTCGACGAGGGGATCTTCATCCGGTCCATGGCCACGCGCGGCTCGTTGGGCGGCCTCGCCGCGAGCACGCGCGAAGTGGCCGACGTGCTCGACGGCTACGGCTTCGACCGCATACTCATCGAAACGGTGGGCGTTGGGCAGAGCGAACTCGACATCGCGCGCACGGCGGACACCACGGCCGTGGTCCTGGTCCCGGAGTCTGGCGATTCCGTGCAGGCCATGAAGGCAGGGCTCATGGAGATCGCCGACGTGTTCGTGGTCAACAAGGCCGACCGGCCCGACGCCGAGCGCCTCCGACACGAGATCGAGATGACGCTCGGCTTGCGCCTGGGCGGCTCGACGATGCGAAACGTTCCGGCGCACCACGGCGTCGATCTCAAGCGGATGCGAAATCCCGCGCACACCGCGCGCCAAGCGGCGCAGGACAATGCGGCCGACACGTGGACGCCGCCTGTGTTAGCCACCATCGCCGACCGCGGCGAGGGGATCGACGCGCTGGCTGCGGCTCTCGATCGGCACTTCGACTATCTTTCGCGCAGCGGGATGCTCGAAGTGAGGCGCCGCGAGCGGTTGCGCGAGCGTGTGGTGGAAGCCGTGGAACGCCGCCTCAGGCAGCGCCTGTGGGGCGATCCGGAGATCGCGGCGTGGGTGGATGCCCAGTTGCCGGCGCTCGAGGCAGGAAGTCTGACGCCGTTCGCCGTGGCCGACACGCTGCTGGCGCGAAATGCCGGACGCCTAACGCAATGACCCGCATACACTGGCCAGGACGAGGACTCGACGCATGACCACCATTCGAGATGCGGCCGACGTACGGCGCGACGAACACGCGGAGCTGGAACGCCTCCGTGCCGAGGTTGCCGCGTGGCGCGCGCGATACGATGCCGACCGCACGCGCGACCTCGCCTTCACGAATTCGGGCGGCGACATCGAACCGCTCTACACGGCACTCGATACCGCGGACCTGGATCCCGCGGCCCTCGGCACGCCGGGCACATATCCGTTCACGCGCGGCGTCCACCCCACCGGATATCGCGGCCGCCTGTGGACGATGCGCCAGTTCGCCGGCTTCGGCAGCGCGCGCGACACCAACGAACGCTACAAGTATCTCCTCGCGCACGGGCAGACCGGACTCTCGGTGGCATTCGATTTCCCGACGCTCATGGGCTACGACTCCGACCATCCGCGCTCGGAAGGCGAAGTGGGGAAGTGCGGCGTCGCGATCTCGAGCGTCGCCGACATGGAGACGTTGTTCGACGGCATTCCGTTAGACCAGGTCTCCGTCTCCATGACGATCAACGGCCCGGCGATCATTCTCTATTGCTTCCTGATCGCCGCCGCCGAACGACAGGGTGTGTCGTCGGAGAACCTGCGCGGCACGATCCAGAACGACATCCTCAAGGAGTACATGGCGCAGCACGCGTGGATCTATCCGATCGAGCCCGCGCTGCGCCTCATCGTCGACGGGTTCGAGTGGTCCGCCAAGCACGCGCCGCAGTGGAACACGATCTCGATTTCCGGCTACCACATTCGCGAGGCCGGCGCCACCGCGGTCCAGGAGCTCGCATTCACGCTCGCCGATGGGTTCACCTACGTCGAGCGCGGTCTGGCGCGCGGTCTCGACATCGATGACTTCGCGCCGCGGCTGTCGTTCTTCTGGGACATCCACAACGACTTCTTCGAGGAAATCGCCAAGCTTCGCGCCGCGCGCCGCATCTGGGCGCGGCACATGCGCGACCGCTACGGCGCGCGCAAGCCGCGCTCGTGGATGATGCGGTTCCACTCGCAGACCGCCGGCGTGACGCTCACGGCGCAGCAGCCGATGAACAACATCGTGCGCGTGGCGTACCAGGCGTTGGCCGCGGTGCTCGGCGGCACACAGTCGCTGCACACCAACTCGATGGACGAGACGCTGGCGCTGCCCACCGAAGAATCGGTGCAGGTTGCGTTGCGCACCCAGCAGGTGCTGGCCTACGAAACGGGTGTGCCTAACGTCATTGATCCGCTCGGCGGCTCGTACTACATCGAAAGCCTAACGGACAGCATGGAACGCCAGGCCGAGGTGCTGTTCGAGGACATTGCGCGCGCGGGCGGCGTGGTGCGCGCGCTCGAAAGCGGCTGGCTGCAGCGCAAGATCGCGCAGTCGTCCGCGCGGCAGCAGTGGGAGTTCGAGCAGCATCGCAAGCTCGTCGTGGGCGTCAACGAGTTCGTCACCGACGAACCCGAGCTCACCATCCCATTGCTCAAAGTCGGCGCCGACGCCGAGCAGGATCAGCGTGCGCGACTCGCCGCGCTCCGGGCGGGACGCGATGCGGCGCGGTGCACGGCCGCGCTCGCTGCGTTGCGCGACGGCGCGCGCACGTCCGCCAACCTCGTCCCGCTCATTCTCGATGCCGCCCGCGCGGACGCGACGCTGTACGAGATTCGCGCCGCGATGGAAGACGTCTTTGGCGCGTATCGCGAGCCGGTGTTCTTTTAGGCCGGACAAGGCAAGACGAGGCCGGACAAAACCGGTCCACTCATGCACATGTCGGCTCTAGTTCAAATCAGTCCGGCTTTTTGTCCGGCCTTGTCTTTCCTTGTCCGCCTTCTGTGACGGTTTTCGGCTCCCCCCTGCGCAACGTGCAGCGGGAAGGGCCGTCAACCGATCGCCACAGGAGGAAGGACCATGCGAGCCACCCGGATCACGCGGTGGGCGGGCGTCGCCGCCGTAGTCACCGCCCAAGCGCTGCACGCTCAGGGCGCACCACCCGCACAAGCTGCCGCAGCCCCCGCTGCCGCGCCGGCGCAGCCGCCCTCCGCATGCGGCAACACGGCGTTCTGCACCGAAACCAACGATTTCGCCGCCGTGATCACGAACTTCCGCACGAGCGATTTCCGCGGTTACAAGATGATCGACATCGTGATGCACTTCGTGAACAAGACGCCCAAGTCGCTCGTGCTGGGATACGTGCAGAACTCGGGCACGATCATCGATGACAAGGGCAATCGGTACGTCGTGTGGGGCGCGAACGGCGTCCGCGGCATCGGCCAGGTGTACGGCGGCAGCTTCGATCCCAAGTTCACGCTGGATGGCGGCGGGAGCGGGGACGCACAGTTCGAGCTCGCGTGGTATCCGGGCCAGCAGATCTACGGCTTCAACTTCGCGCTCGATCTCGCGATCGACGAGATCAACTCGTACGAGGGCGGCCAGCATTCGTTAGGCGGCGAATTCCCGCTGCACTTCCAGGGTCTCACGAACGGCATCTCGTCGGGCGGGCAAGTGGCGGTAGCCGGCGGCGGCGCAGGCGGCGCGAGCGGCGGAGGCGGCGGAGGGGGCGCGGCCGGTGGTCAGCCGTGCAACAACGGCGGCGCAGCCGGCACAGCAACAGCCGTAGCGAACGCGACGGGCTCGCAGGCCGTGCAGGGTGCGGCGGCGCAGGGTGCGTCCACAGTGGCCCAGGCCACCACTGCGGTGCAGAGTCTGGCCTCGATCTTCAGCAAGAAGAAGTCGCAACCGAACAAACCGGCCGCCAAGCCATGTGACTCTGCGAGCGGAACGGTCACGCAGTCGGCAGCGGGAAGTGTGGCGAGTCCGACAGCACCGGCGGGCGGTGCGTCCGCCGCACAGGCAAACCCGGCGACGACCACCGCGACAGGCAAACCCGCGACGACGGCGACGCCGGCCAAGCCAGCGACGAGCACGGACGCAGCGGCCATGAAGGCCGGCGGCGTTCGGCCGGGCACGACCCCGCCGGTCACGCAACCGACCACCAAGACAGCGCCGCCGACAGCGACGACGCCGCACAACACGGCCCCGAGAACCGGCACCAAGAAAACGGTGACGCCCGACACGACGAAGCACCCATAAGACGCTCGCACCGGCCGTATTGCCGCCACGCCGCTGACTCTCTACTGGTGAGAGTCGGCGGCGTGGCTGCATCGGAAGCCTTGAGAATGACTTGGCGCTCCCATGGGACGTCGATAGAATTACGCAGCCGAAAGCGGCTCGGAATTCCGTCGAATTTCCGTCCTCAGCGGACGATTGTTATCTCATGCGACCCATTCGGGTGCTCATAGCCAAACCAGGTCTCGATGGTCACGACCGCGGCGCCAAGGTGGTTGCCGCGGCGCTTCGTGATTCGGGCATGGAAGTGATCTATACCGGTCTCCACCAGACGCCGGAGATGATTGCCAGCGCGGCCGTGCAGGAGGACGTGGACGTGGTCGGGTTGTCGATCCTGAGCGGCGCGCACATGACGCTCTTCCCGCGCGTGCGCGAGCTGCTGCGCAAAGCCGGGCGCGACGACATCCTGATCACCGGCGGCGGCATCATCCCCAGGGAAGACATCGAGGCGCTGCGCGAGCAGGGCATTGGGCAGCTCTTCGGGCCGGGCACGCCGACATCGGCGCTGGTGGACTACATCAAGGAGTGGTTCGCCGAGCGCGAGCAGCAGGAAGCGTGAGCGCGACGCCACGACTGCGCGAGTTGTCCACCGACTTGCGCGCGCTCGAGGAGCGGCTTCGGTTAGGCGGAGGCGCCGACAAGATCGAGCGCCAGCACCGGCAGGGCAAGCTGACGGCGCGCGAACGCATCGCGCTGCTCTGTGATCCGAGCACCCGCTTCCTCGAGGTTGGGCTGCTCGTCGCCTACGACCAGTACGACGGCCAGGCGCCGGGCGCCGGCGTCGTCACGGGTGTCGGCATCGTCGACGGACGCGAAGTGGTGATGGTGGCCAACGACGCTACCGTGAAAGCGGGATCGTGGTGGCCGGAAACCATCCGCAAGATTCTGCGCGCGCAAGAGATCGCGATGCGCTGCCGCATCCCGATCATCTATCTCGTCGACTCCGCCGGCGTGAACCTGCCGTATCAGGGCGGCGTCTTCCCCGGCCAGTATGGGGCGAGCCGGATCTTCTACTACAACTCGGTCATGCGGCGCTACCTGCGGATCCCGCAGCTCGCCGCGGTCATGGGACCGTGCATCGCCGGCGGGGCGTATCTGCCGGCGCTGTCGGACGTGATCCTGATGGTGGAGGGCACGTCGTTCATGGGGTTGGGCGGGCCCAACCTCGTCAAGGGCGCCACGGGCCAGGTGGTGGACGCCGAGTCGTTAGGCGGGGCGCACACGCACACGGAGATCTCGGGCGTCGCGCACTACGTGGTCAAGAACGACGAGCGCTGCGTCGAGAAGCTGCGCGCGCTCGTATCGCGTCTGCCCCGACCCGTTAGGCAGCCGTGCGACGGCGGCGCGGCGCCCGCGGCTCCGGGGGAATCGCTGTACGAGCTCCTGCCGGCCGACCACCGCATGTCGTACGAGATGCACCACCTGCTGCGCGCCATCATCGATCGCGGCGAGTTGGACGAGTTCCAGAGCGACCGCGCCCGTGAGATGATCTGCGGCGACGCCGCCATCGAAGGCATGCCGGTCGGCGTGATCGCCAACCATCGCGGCTTGATCAAAGGCCGTCAGGGCGAGCGCCCGCGCTTCGGCGGCATCATTTACACCGAGAGCGCGGAGAAAGTGGCCTACTACATCGACCGCTGCGACCGCGAGCGCATGCCGCTGCTGTTCGTGCAGGACGTGTCGGGCTTCATGGTGGGACCCGAGGCCGAGCACGGCGGCATCATCCGCGCCGGCGCGCAGTTCGTCGAGGCGATGGCGACGGCGACGGTCCCGAAGCTCGTCCTAACGGTGAATCACGCGTCGGGCGCGGGCTACTACGCCATGGCGGGGCAGGGGTTCGACCCGGATTTCATCTTCACGTGGCCCACGGGGCGGATGGGTGTGATGGAAGGCGAATCGGCGGTGCAGGCGGTGCATGGCCCGGCGCTCGAGGAAGCGCGACGCGCCAAGAAAGATCGGGATCCCGAGTTGGCCGTGGCGGTCGACGCCATGCGCGCGGACTACGAGCACCAACTCGATGCGCGCTTCGCCGCGGCGCGCGGCTACGTGGATGCGGTGATCTATCCCGAGGAGACGCGCGACGTGCTGGCGATGGCGCTGCGCAGCGCGCTCAACAATCCGGGTCCGCACCTGGGCGCGTTCGTCCTGCCGCCGCACCTGGGCGAACAGCCATGACGCGCGTCGTGCGTGTCGCGAGCGGACAGGGATTCTGGGGCGACTGGCTGGAGGCGCCGCGCCGCCAGGCGGACGGCGGACCGATCGACTACCTCATGCTCGACTACCTGGCCGAGGTGACGATGTCGATCCTCCAGAAGCAGAAGGAGCGCGACCCATCGTTAGGCTACGCGCGCGACTTCATCGGCGCGATGGAGAGCGTGTTTCCGGCCGTTGCCCGACGCGGCGTGCGCGTGGTGGCCAACGCCGGGGGCGTGAATCCGATGGCGTGCGCGACCGCCGTGCGCCAGGCGGCGCGCTCGGCTGGTGTCTCGCCTAACGTTCGCATCGGCATCGTCACCGGCGACGACCTGCTGCCGCGCATCGACGCCTTGCTGGCCGAGGGACACGCGCTGGCCAACATGGAGACCGGCGAGGCGCTCTCGACCGTCCGCGACCGCGTGCTGTCGGCCAACGCCTACCTCGGCGCCCCGCCGATCGTCGAGGCGCTCGCGCGCGGCGCCAACGTCGTTGTCACCGGACGCTCGACGGACACGGCGCTGACGATGGCGCCCTTGCTCCACTCGTTCGGGTGGCGCCTCGATGACTGGGACAAGCTCGCGTCCGGCATCGTCGCCGGCCACATCATCGAATGCGGTGCGCAGTGCTCGGGCGGCAACTGCCTCTACGACTGGCGCACGATCCCCGATCTCGCAAACGTCGGGTATCCGATTGTCGAAGGCCACGAGGATGGGTCGTTCGTCATCTACAAGCATCCGGACACGGGTGGACGCATCGACGTGCACAGCGTGACCGAACAGCTCGTGTACGAGATGGGCGATCCGCACTCGTACATCACGCCCGACGTGATCGCGGACTTCACCACCATCCATCTCGAGGGCGCAGGTCCGGACCGCGTCCGCGTGTTCGGCATCACGGGCCGGCCGCCCACCGACAAGCTCAAGGTGTCGATCGCCTACCGCGCCGGCTTCAAGGCGTTAGGCACGCTCGTGTACGCCTGGCCCGACGCGCTCGAGAAGGCGCGTCTGGCCGACCGCGTGGTGCGCGAGCGGCTCGACCGCCTCGGCTTACAGTTCGAGACCATCCACACGGAATTCCTCGGCGCGTCGGCCACGCACGGACCGCTCGCCGGCGCGGTGGGCGACGTGCCCGAAGTGCAGCTGCGCATCGGCGTTCGCGGCCCCGAGCGCAAGGCCGTCGAACGGTTCACGCGCGAGATTGCGCCGTTGGTCCTGAACGGTCCGCCGAGTGTGACGGGATTCGCGGGCGGACGCCCGAAGGTGGAAGAGGTGGTTGCGTATTGGCCGGCGCTGGTGGACAAGCGCGTCGTCACGCCCGTCGTCACGATGGACGAGCCATGAAGATCCGGCTGTTGGACATCGCGCACGCCCGTTCCGGCGACAAGGGCGACACGGCAAACGTCGGCGTCATCGCGCTCCAGCCGCAGTGGTATCCGCTCCTCGCGCGCGAGCTCACGCGCGAGCGCGTGGCGCGCCATTTCGCCGGCGCGATCACCGGCGGCGTGGAGCGGTACGAGCTGCCCAACCTGGGCGCGCTCAATTTCCTGCTGCACGGTGCGTTAGGCGGTGGCGGCACCCTGTCGCTCAAGACCGACGCACAGGGCAAGGTGTTCTCCACGGCGTTGCTGCGCCTCGAGCTCGACGTGCCGGACGCCGAGGCGCGGCGGCTCGCGCTGCCGGGCGCCTGCGGGTGAACCGGATCCGCGTCGCGGCCGCGGATGGCGTGGGACGCATCACGCTGGCCCGTCCCGAAAAGAAAAACGCGCTCGACCGCGTGGCCGCGGACGAGCTGCTCGAGGCTCTCGCGCGCTACGGGATGGACCCGTCCGTGCTGGTTGTGCTGCTCGCCGCCGACGGTCCCGATTTCTGCGCCGGCGCCGATCTCGCCGCGTTGGCCGCCCTCGTGGACGCGGACGCGACGGCGCAGGACGACGACGCGATGGCGTTAGGCAAGGTCTTCCTCGCGATACGGCAGTTGCCGGTGCCGGTGGTGGCCGCCGTGCGCGGGCGCGCGCTGGCTGGAGGGGCGGGCCTCGCGACCGCCTGCGACATCGTGCTTGCCGACGAGGACGCGCGCTTCGGCTACCCCGAAGTGAAGGTCGGCTTCGTGCCGGCGATGGTGATGGCGATGCTCCGCCGCGCGGTGGGCGAGAAGCAGGCCTTCGACCTGGTCGCCACCGGCCGCGTGCTCTCGGCACGCGAAGCCCACGATGTGGGGTTGGTGTCGCGCGTTGTACCCGCCGGCACGCTCGACGCCGCCGCAGACGAAGTGGTGCGAGCGGTGGCCGCGTCGCCGCCCGGCGCGATGGCCTTCACCAAGCGGCTGTTCTACGCCCTCGACGGCGCCACGTTCGGCGACGGGATTGCGTTAGGCGCACGCGTCAACGTCGAGGCGCGCGCCACCGCCGAGTTCCGCGATGGCGTGCGCCGCTTTCTCGACGCCAAGGCGAAGGGCAGGGAGGGGCGCACGCCGTGAGGCCCATCGATTTGCTCAAAGTGGTCCTGGTGCTCGTGGCGCTTGCCATCTGGGGCTACGGCGCGCGCACGGGACGCAACAGTCTCATGATCGTGGGCATCGCGTTCATGGTCGTCGCGTTCCTCTTGCGCTGGGTCGACAAAATCATGTGGCGCCGCTGAGGGCGCCTAACGGTGCACCTCGGACATCAGCGCGAACGGATTGCCCTCCGAGTCGCGGTACTCGCCCAGCCACAGATCGTGATCGCTCATCCGCGCGATGAGCTGCGGCCCGTTGATCTGCGTCACACCGCGGTCGAGGAGCGCCTGCGAGGCCGCCTGGATGTCGTCGACCTTGTAGTACAACATGCCGGCGCCCACCGGCTCCGCGTTCGGCTCCGCCACGCCTAACATCAACCGGATGCCGCCGCAGTCGAAGAACGCCATCCGCTGCGGCACGTCGAACAGGAATCGCATGCCGAGGGTGTCCCGATAGAAGGCCGTGGCGCGGGCGAGATCCTCGACCGGGATGAGGATCTGGCCGATCTTGGACAGCGTGAGCGTCGGGCTCGTGGCCGGCATAGGACCTCCGGGGCTGGTGGCGCGCCGCAGTACCGGACCGAGCGCCAGTTAGTTAGTATTGCTAACTACTATGCCGACGCTGCCCCGTTCGCGCAAGAGCCCCGATCCCGATCCCGACGCCGTCGCCGACCGCATCCACTCGGCCGCCATCCACATCCTGCGCCGCGTCCGGCGCGAGGACCCGGGCATGGGCCTGAGTGGCCCCCGCGCGTCCGCCCTGTCCGTCGTCGTCTTCGGTGGACCCATCACCCTCGGCGCCCTCGCCGCCGCCGAGCAGGTCCGGCCGCCCACCATGACGCACCTCGTGCGCGCTCTCGAACGCATGGGGCTCGTTACCCGCGTCGCCGATCCGGATGACGGACGCATCGCTCGCATTGCCGCCACCCGTCGCGGCAAGGCGCTCCTCGACGCTGGACGAGCCCGCCGCGTGCGCATCCTGTCGCGTCGCCTGCGGACGCTGCCCAAGCGCGACCTCGCAACGCTGGCCCGCGCCGCGGAGCTCCTGGACGTACTCTCTCACGACTGAGTCCCGTCGGCCAAAATTGTCCGGAACCACCAGGAAACCAGCCGAAACGATCTCGAAGCAGGCGGGTATTGGCACTGGCTAGGCCCGTCCCGTATTGGTACAAGCGGCCCGAAGCACCCCCGGGTCGGGCATGTTGTCCGGTTCGGTTGTTGCTGAATGCTGTGTCCAAATGGAGGAGCAGACATGCCCCAGGAGAAGCGCCGTCGCCCGCGTGTGACTCCCGCCGACATCACGCCGGCGGAAGCTGATCGCGACATTCTCGATCAGTACTTCGCCGAAGTGAGCCGCTACGCTCTGCTCCGCGTCGACGAGGAGCAGACGCTCGCCCGTCGCATCCGTCGTGGCGACGACATGGCGCTCGACGAGCTGGTGCGGCGAAATCTTCGCTTCGTGGTCTCCGTCGCCAAGAAATATCAGAACCGCGGCCTCCCGCTGATCGACTTGATCGGTGAGGGCAACGTGGGCCTCATGACGGCCGCCCGGAAGTTCGATCCCGACCAGGGCGTCAAGTTCATCTCCTACGCGGTCTGGTGGATCCGCCAAGCGATCCTTGCGTCGCTCGCACGCCAGGGCCGCACGGTGCGCGTCCCGCTCAACCGTACCGCGGACCTTTCGCGCGTGATCAAAGCCGCGGCCGTGCTGCGCGACCGTCTGCGCCGCGAGCCCACACCCGATGAGATCGCGCAGATCACCGACATTCCGACGGAGATCGTGAGCGCACTCACGGCCTTGAACACGGCCGACGTGCGACTCGACGCCGCCGTCGGCAAGGACAGCGATCGCGCGCTCATCGAGCGCTTCGCGGCCGACGAGATGCCCGACCTCGAGCAGGAAGTGCTCGACCGGTTCCGGCGCGCGGAGCTGGCGCGCGCGCTCTCCACACTGCCGGCGCGCGACGCGAAGATTCTCGAGCTGTACTTCGGTCTGCAGGGTGACCGTGAGCATACGCTCGACGAGATCGGGAAAATGCTGGGCGTGACGCGCGAGCGCGTTCGCCAGCTGCGCGACCGCGCGTTGCGTCGGCTCCGGCACGGGGCGGTTGGCGCGGCGCTTCGCGACCTGTCGGCGGCATAAGCGCCGGCCGCCGGCGCGCGGCCTCAGTGGCGCTCCAGGGAGCGGACCGGTACGACGGCCGCTCCCTTCGAGTTAGTTTCCTTCGCATGCCCGTTCAGCCCGTACCCGAGCTGCTCGCTCCCGCAGGCTCGCTCGACGCCGTACGCGCCGCGCTGGCCAACGGCGCCGACGCCGTCTATCTGGGAGCGGAGCGATTCAACGCGCGGGATGAAGGTGCGCAGCTCACGCTGGACGATCTCGGCGAAGCGTGCCGGCTCGCGCGATCGCGCGGCCGCCGCATCTACCTCACGCTCAACACACTGCTCAAGCCATCGGAGCTCGCGGACGCGCTGCTTCTGTTAGGCGAGGCCCTGGATCGCGGCATCCACGCGGCGATCGTGCAGGACCTCGGACTCGTGCGATTGGCGCAGCAGGTGTACCCGGGCGTCGAGCTGCATGGCTCGACGCAGCTCACAGTGCACGATCCCGACGGCGCCGGTTTGCTCTGCGCGTTGGGCTTGCAACGCGTGGTGCTGGCCCGGGAGAACACGCTCGAGGACATCGGCGTCATTCACGAGGCGGTGCCGGGCCTGCTGCTCGAGTCGTTCATCCACGGCGCGCTCTGCATTTCGTACTCGGGCCAGTGCCTCATGTCGGGCATGATCTCCGAGCGGAGCGCGAATCGCGGCTCGTGCGCGCAGTCCTGCCGCAAGGACTACGTGCTCACCGATGCCGCGAGCGGCGAGACGCTCGATCGCGGATACCTCATCTCGGCGCGGGATCTGGAGGCGCACGAGCATCTCGATGACATCGCGCGCGCCGGGATTCACACGCTCAAGATCGAGGGGCGGAAGAAACGCCCCGAGTACGTGGCGACCGTCACGCAGAGCTATCGGTCCTCGCTCGACCGGTTGTCACGCGGCGAGCCCTCCCTGCCGAACGACGACGAGCGCCGCGACCTGGTGCAGATCTACAGCCGTGGCTTCACGGGCGGGATGTACGGCGGCCGCGCGGGACGCGACTACGTGACGCGCGACCATCCCGACAACCAGGGCGTGGAGCTGGGCGTCGTGGTGGGCCACGACCGCGCGGCGCACCTGGTGGAGGTGTCGGCGCCGCTCGCCGCCGGCGACGGCATTGCCCTGCTGCCGCCTAACGGAAGTCCGGGCGCGCCGAACGGCGCCACGGTCGGAGAGGTCCGGACGCTCGCCCACCGCGACGGCATCATCCGTCAGGCGGTCACGGCGCCGCTCCGCGGTCGCGCGCCGGTGGGCTGGCGCGTGTTCCGCACGTCGCACGCGGCGCTCCTGGCGCGGGCGCGCGAGAGCTTCGTGGGCGTGACGCCGGTGCCGAACGCCAGGCGGGTGCGTCTCGATGTCCGCGCCCGCGGTGAGGCCGGCGCGCCGCTCGAGCTCACGTTCACCGCCGGCGCCGACAGCGTCACCGTGCACGGCGACGCGCCGCTCGCGCCGGCGCGCGCGCATGCCCTGGACGACACCCAGCTCCGCCAGCAGCTCGGCCGGTTAGGCGAGACGCCCTTCGCCCTCGGCGCCGTCGACACCAGCGCGCTCGACGCGGGCCTGTTCGTACCGGTGCGCGAGCTCAACGATATGCGCCGCCGGGCAAGCGCGGAGCTCCTCCAACGTCGCGACGCCGCGCTCGACGCCCGGCTCGTCTCCCGACGCGCCGCCATCGATGCCGCCGTCTCGCGCGTGCTCGTGAGGCCGCCGGCGACGACACCGCCGGATGCGCCGTACGTGCTCGCCGCAGACGTGCACACCATGGACGACGCACGCGCCGCGGCCGGGTCCGGCGCCACCGAGATCACGTTCGATGCGTTCCTGCGCCACCCGGTACCGCCGCGCGCGCGATTGGTCGCGTTAGGCGAGGAGCTCGCCGAGCAAGGCGTCGCCTTCCGCCTCCGCACACCGACTATCGTCCGCCCCGAAGAACGCCGCGACATGAACCGGTGGCTCGACCTCGGCCTCCCGCTCCTGTCGGGACACCTGGGCCTCGTCGCGTCGCTCGGCGGCCAGGGCCGCGACGTCGTAGCCGACTACGCCACCAACTGCTTCAACCAGCATAGCGCGTCCGTGCTGTTCGAGCGCGGCGCGCGGCGCATCGTCCTCTCGGTCGAGCTCACCGTCGGCGAGATCGCGAGCGTCGTGGCTCCATGGTCGGGTCGCGGCTTCGACGTCGTCGTCTACGGCCGCCCCGAAGGCATGACCATCGAGCACTGTATTCTCTCGGCAGCTTTCGACCGTGAGCCGACCACGTGCCGCGACCTCTGCGTGAAGAAACACCCTTTGGTCGAGCTCACCGACCCGGCAGGCTACACGTTCCCGGTGGCCACCGACAGTGCCTGTCGCAACCGGCTGCTCCATTCGCGGCCCATCGAGGGCTCCGAGTTTCTCCCGCAGCTCTGGCGCGCCGGCGTCCGCGGCTACCGCATGCTCTTCAACGTCCCGGGCGACCCGGTGGGAGACCTCGTCGCGCGCACCCGCGACGCGCTCGACGCGCTACGCGAGGATACGTCTCCCCCGTTAGGCGATATCCGCGCCCTCGTCGGCACGCGCTTCACCCGCGGCCATTTCGTGCGCGCCGTGTAATCGATGCGCCTCGCATACCGATGATGATGCCGCTGCCCGTGCATGGCGCGATCGTGCTCCGGTGAGCGACTCCTTCTCGCCCGACCAGGCGCGCGACGCGCTTCGCCAGCACTTCGGCTTCCCCGAGTTCCGCCCGGGCCAGGAACGCGCCGTCGCCGCCGTAGCTGCCCGGCGCGACACGCTCGTCGTGCTGCCCACCGGCGGCGGCAAGTCGCTCTGCTATCAAGTACCGGCGCTGCTGCTGCCGGGTCTTACGCTCGTCGTGTCGCCGCTCATTTCGCTCATGAAGGACCAGGTCGACGCGCTCGAGGCGCGCGGCCTGCCGGCGGCGTTCATCAATTCCACGCTCACGTCGGGCGAGGTGTCCGACCGTCTGGCGCGCGCCGAGCGCGGCACGCTCAAGATTCTCTACGTGGCGCCGGAACGGTTCGACTTCGGCAGCGCGGCCGAGCGACTCAAGGGCATTGGCGTGTCGCTGCTCGCGGTCGACGAGGCCCATTGCATCAGCGAATGGGGCCACGATTTCCGTCCCAGTTACCTGCGCGTTGGGCAAGTGCGCGAGCGGTTAGGCGCGCCACCCACCATCGCGCTCACTGCCACGGCCACGCCCGAAGTGCGGCGCGACATCGTGCGCCAGTTGGGCCTCGACCATCCCGAGATTGTCATCACCGGATTCGATCGCCGCAACCTGCGCTACCATGTCGTGCGCACGCGCACCGATCGCGACAAGGACGAGTCGCTCATCCGCGCGCTGCGCGAGCACGAGGGTCAGGCGATCGTCTATGCGTCGACGCGCCGCTCGGTGGAGCGCGTCACACAGATGCTGCGCCGCGCTCGCGTTGGCGCGATCGCCTACCATGCGGGGCTCGACGATGACCATCGCCACGACGTGCAGGAAGCGTTCATGCGCGAGGACGCCCGCGCCATCGTCGCCACCAACGCGTTCGGCATGGGCATCGACAAGGCCAACGTCAGGCTCGTGGTGCACTACGCGATGCCCGGCACGCTCGAGGCGTACTACCAGGAAGCCGGTCGCGCCGGCCGCGATGGTTTGTCGTCGGACTGCGTACTGCTCCATGCATTTCAGGACCGGTTCACCCACGAGTACTTCATCAAGAGCGCGTACCCCGAGCGTGCGTTAGTCGAGCGCGTGTACGGCGTGTTGCAGCGCGCGGCGGACCGCGCCGGCATCGCGCCGCTCACCGCGGCGGCCATCGCGGTGCGCTCCGATGGCGGCGTCAAGGAGCGCGAAGCCGAGTCCGCGCTGCGATTGCTGTCACACGCCAAAGCCATTGCGGCCGAGCCGGTATCGATGTCCAGCCTCTGGGTGCGTCTTCTGGCAACGCCGGCACGCATCCGCGCTGAGTTAGGCGAAAGCGACGCGGCCGCCCGCGGGCTCTTGCGCGAGCTGTGGCGCGGAGCGGGCAAGCGCTTCTACGACGGCATTCCGGTCTCGCCCGACATGCTCCCGCCCGGCTTCGGCGGCATGAGCGGCGTCCGCGCGTTGCTCGACGAGCTCCAGGATCGCCAGTTCGTGGTGTGGCACGGCACCGGCGGCGGCATCCGCCTCATGGATCACGCGGCCGCGCTCACGCGCTTTCGCATCGAGTGGGAAATCATCGAGCGCCGCCGGCGCGCCGAGCTGTCCAAGCTCGACGCCATGCAGATGTACGCGTACACGAAGCGTTGCCGACGCGCATTCGTGCTCCGCTACTTCGGCGACCCGGCAGCGCGCTCGACCTGCGATGGGTGCGACGTCTGCCTCGGCACGCATACCGCGGACGCAGACGTTGCCGACGTTCCCGCGGTGCGGCGCCCGCGGCGCACGACCGTGAAGCCGGCGCCGCGTGCAGAGCACACCGTTAGGCAGGTGCCGCCGGCGCCGGTCGCGCGGCCCGCCATCCGCCACGCCGATCGGCCGCCGGCCCGCTCCGAGGCCGCCGATCTGCCCGATCTCGGCCCCGGCGAAATCGCGCTCATCGGTGCGCTGCGCCAGTTGCGTACCGAGCTCGCACGACAGGAGCACGTCCCGTCGTACTGCATTTTCCCCGACCGCACGTTGGTCGAGATGGCCATCCGCCGCCCCGATTCCTTCGACACCCTCGCCGGCGTGCACGGTGTTGGGCCGACCAAGCTCGACCGGTACGGCGAACGATTCCTCGCCGTCATCCGGCTCGCCACCGATACCGCACCTGTATCCCAACCACGCACATGAGCGACCTTTTGTACTTCACCGAACAGCACGCCGCCGTGCGTGACATGGTGCGCGAATTCGCCACCACGGAGGTGGCGCCGGTGGCGGCGAAGCTCGACGCCGACGCCACGTTCCCTTGGGACACCGTCAAGAAAATGGGCGACCTCGGCCTGCTGGGCGTGCCGTGGCCCGAGTCGTTGGGCGGCGCGGGGATGGACTACATCAGCTACATCATTGCCATCCACGAGATGGCCAAGGTGGACGCGTCGCACGCCATCACGATTTCGGCGCACACGACGTTAGGCACGTCGCCGATCGTGAACTTCGGTTCACAGGCGCAGCGCGAGCGCTTCGTGCCGTTCCTTGCGCGCGGGCACGTGCTCGGCGGCTTCGGCCTAACGGAAGAAGCGGCGGGCAGCGACGCCGGCGGCACGCGTACGCGCGCCGAGCGCCGCGGCAGCCACTACGTGCTCAACGGGTCCAAGCGCTTCATCACGCACGGCGGCGTGGGCGAGATCTTCGTCGCCACCGCCGTCACCGATCCGTCCGCCGGCCGTCACGGCATCTCATCGTTCATCCTCACCAAGGAGACGTGCGACCTCGAGGACGCGCGCGCGGCCGGCTTCGGCCACGAACCGTCGCTGCCCAACATGCGCGGCTTCACCGCCGGCAAGAAGGAAGACAAACTCGGCTGGCGCGCGTCCGACACGCGCGAGCTCCTGTTCGCGGACGTCGAGGTGCCTGCCGAAAACCGGTTGGGCGAGGAGGGGAAGGGCTTCATCAATTTCATGCGCACCCTCGACTCGGGGCGCATCGGCATCGGCGCGCTATCGTTAGGCATCGCCGAAGGGGCCTTCGAGCAGGCGTTGCAGTACGCGTCCGTCCGCAAGCAGTTCGGCCAGTCGATCTCGTCGTTCCAGGGCGTGCAGTTCCAGTTGTCGGACATGGCCACCGAGATCGAAGCCGGACGGCACCTGGTCTATCACGCGGCGTGGCTCTCGCAGCACGGCCAACCGTTCGGCAAGGAGGCGGCGATGGCGAAGCTCTTCTGCTCCGAGCTCGCCATGCGCGCCACGATCAAGGCGGTCCAGATCCACGGCGGCTACGGCTACACCAAGGACTATCCCGTCGAGCGCATGATGCGCGACGCCAAAATCTGCGAGATCGGCGAAGGCACGTCCGAGATCCAGCGCATCGTGATCGCACGCCACCTGCTCAAGACACTCGACGATTAGCGCGTATCTCAGACGAGCGTCGCCTAACGCTCGGGTGCTGGCATCGAAGCTTATTGGGCAACGGACACGACCGGACACTGCGGACAGGACCGCCGCTATCAAGTCGTGAATGCTTGGCAGGCAGCGGAGGCGGACACACGCGCACGACGGAGTTCTCGCGAATCCGCCTCCGACGGCAATGAACGTCTCACGACTGTGAGAGCGGACGAGGCCGGACGCGAACGGACAAGACAGGACTTTGTTGTTGGTTTCGAACGCCGACATCTCGAGCAATTCGAAAAAGGCGGCTAGTGAAGCGCGTCTCGGTTTAGGATAGCACAAATGGCGGCAGCGCCGACTCGTCCGGTGCTCGTGCGTTGCGGGGAGGGACAGTGACTTCGACAAGGGCTTGAAGGGATAACGAAAGTGAAACCAGGGATACCGAAAGTGATCGTTCTGCGCGGAGGGAAGTGCGTTGCCTAACGGATGGGGGAGGTGTTTGTTTGTTGATAAACACAAGACCTCACCACCCATTGGCGACCGTACTCCCCTCCGCGTCGACCGATCACTTTCGTTATCCGCGGTTTCACGTTTGTTATCCTTTTACGCCGTTGCGTTTTCCTCCTGTTTCCCTTGGGCGCGCGACTCTCACCGGGCGAAGACGCCCAGCCGGGAGCCACGAGATCCGTCGCCCGACACCTGAGTCGGGAACGCGCTCATTGCTAAGCCCACCCGTCGACGCCTATACTTCTAACACGAGCAACGGCGGTCGAGTCTCCATCGTCTTAGGGATGGAGCGCGTCGCCGGTGCGAACAGACGTCAGGCGCTCACGCGCGAACACACAGCAGCGATAAACTAGTTTCTCCATGCGCGCGCCCGGTCGGGCGACCCACGACCGACGGTGCGCGTGAGGCACCCGGGAGCACGGCACCCAATGCACATCACCCGTGCCGCCGCTCCGCGCGAACCAGCCCATGCTCACGATTGACCGCACGCCCTCTGGACAGATCCTCGCGTACGTCGTCCTCGCTCTCGCCGTCTTGGGCGTAGCGATGAAACGGCTCGGCGTCGAGGCTGGATGGGTGTGGACGGTCGGCCGCCTAACGGAACGTCCGAACGCGGCGCGGGCCTTACGCCCAATCGCAACGCCCACCGGGCCGGTGCGCGATCACTCCACCTCGAGACGCAGCCTCCCACCGCATGCCGGGTCGCCATCCGGCGGAGGGGCCGCGCCCGTGCATGAAGCGAGAGATTCTCATCAACGCGAGTCCACGAGAGACCCGCGTCGCCATCCTGGAGGATGAGCAGCTCGTCGAATTGATGATCGACCGCCCCGACAACCGACGCATGGTCGGGGATATCTACCTGGGCAAAGTCGAAGCGGTACTGCCCGGCATTCAGGCCGCGTTCGTGGACATCGGAACGGAAAAGCAGGCGTTCCTCCACGCGAGCGACCTCGTGTTCCCCGAGTCCGACGCGGACGGCGACGATGACGCCGAGGACGAGTCGTCCGACGACGACGAGGAGAGCCAGAGCAATGGCCGGCGCAAGCGCGTCAAGGCGCCGCCCATTCAGGACCTCCTCAAGCGCGGCCAGGACGTCATCGTCCAGGTCTCGAAGGAACCCATCTCCACCAAAGGACCGCGCGTCACGGCGCAGGTGTCGTTGGCCGGACGCTTCCTGGTCTACATGCCGTTCGCCTCGCGCGTCGGCGTGAGCCGAAAAATCGGCGACCGCGCCGAGCGCCAGCGACTCCGCGAACAAGTGCAAGCGGTGCTGCCGAAAGATTCGGGCGGCGTGATCGTGCGCACGGTAGGCGAAGACGTCACGCAGGAGACCTTTCGCCGCGAGCTCAACACACTCACCGGCCAGTGGAAGAAGATCCAGCGCAAAACGCGCTTCCTCCGCGCGCCGGCCCCCGTGCACCGCGAGACGAGCCTCACCCGCGGCCTAACGCGCGACCTGTTCAGCACGAAGGTCGACTCGCTGGTCGTGGACAGCAAGCAGGTGTACAACGAGATCGCCGAGTACCTGAAGGGCATCGCGCCCGAGCTCATCGACCGCGTGAAGCTGTACGATGATCCGGTTCCGATCTTCGACAAAGCACAGCTCGAGCCGGAGATCCGCGATCTGTTCAAGCGGCGCTGCGACCTTCCGTCGGGCGGCTACCTGATCATCGAGCAGACCGAAGCCCTCGTCTCGGTCGATGTGAACTCGGGTCGCTACACCGGCAAACGCGATCCCGAAAAGACCATTTTCAAGACCAACACCGAGGCCGCACGCGAGCTGGCGCGGCAGCTCAGGCTCCGCGACATCGGCGGCATCATCGTCTGCGACTTTATCGACATGGAGACGAAGGCCAATCGCGACAAGATCCTGCAGGAGCTGCGCAACCATCTGGCGCGCGACCGCGCGCGAACGAAAGCGTTCGCCGTCTCCGAGTTAGGCCTGATCGAGATGACGCGGCAGCGTGTGCGCGCGAGCCACTACCAGAACATGACCGAGGCGTGCCCGACCTGCGCCGGCACGGGGCGCGTGTTCACGCCCGAGAGCACGGTGCGTCGCATGGAGCGCTCGATCAAGCGGATCGCCGTCGAGGGCAAGAAGGATCACCTGCTCGTGAAACTGCATCCCGATGTCGCGCTCTACGTGCTCGAGCACGAGCACGACCTCGCGCGGAAACTCGAGAAGGGCGTGGGCTTCCAGCTCGAGCTACGCGACGACCCGCTCCTCAAGCCCGACGAGTTCAAGCTCGTCGTGAAAGGTGCGGAGCGGGACGTGACGCAGCAGTATGCGGTGGCGTAGCCGGCCGCGACTGCGCCGGCCCATCCGCCACCGTACCGCCTAACGGATTACTGCGCCGAGCTGGGGCGGCTGGAGGGCGGGACCATGCCGCGCATGCGCATGTACGTCACGATGTTGCCGTAGTGCTCGTTGTCGTGCGTCGCGTTGAGCACCAGCGCGTAGAAACGCGTGTGATCCTGGCCAAACAGCTTCGTCGACCCCGCCACCTGATCGTCGGCCTGCGCGTACGCCCGCGCGCAATACTCGTTGGACGCTTTGAGCGCCGCCACGATGTCCGCCTTCGTGGTCTTGGTCTTCTCGATGTCGTCCTCGCTCCCGCCGGCCTCGCCTAACGCTGCAGCGCACATGAGGTGCTGCGAGCCGGCGATGTGCGCAATGATCTGGCCGAACGTGCGCACTTGGGGCGTCGGGCGAAATGCGAAGTCGGAGTCCGACATGTCCTGCGCTGATTGCGCGATGTACTTCGAGACCTCCGACCAGATCGCACGCGTATCGGAGACGGATCCGCTCGCAACGCGCGGCCGCGACGCAAGGGGCAGTGACGCGACGGCAACCAGTGCAGCGGCAAGGCTTAAGCGGTGCATGTGACGCGCTCCCTCGAGGTGGACGTGGAAACCGGCACCCTCACAATATGCGCCCCTGGCGCACCGCGCAATTACCGCTGAGCCCGATCAGTCCAGACGCAGCGCCACCAATGGATCCACCCGCGTCGCGCGCCGCGCCGGGACCACGCACGCCACGAGCGCTACCGCCAACATGAACACACCCACCGCCGCGAACGTCGCCGGATCGGTTGGCTGCACGCCGAACAACAGTGACCTCACCACCCGAGTCACGGCCAGTGCGCCGATCAGCCCCACGGCGAGGCCGATCAGCGCCACCGTCATCCCTTGTCGCAGCACGAGCGTTAGGACGCCACCCTCGCTCGCGCCCAACGCCATTCGGATGCCGATCTCGCGCCGGCGCTCGGCCACCGAATAGGCGAGCACGCCGTACGTACCCACCGCCGCCAGCGCCAACGCAACCACGGCGAAGATCACGAGGAGCTCGGCCAGGAACCGAGGACGGGCAAGGGCGTCGTCGAAGACTTCATCCATGGTGCGCAGTCCGACGATCGGCAGTCCCGGATCCACCGCCGATACGATGCGGCGAATCGACGGCGACAACACATTCGGCGCGAGAGTCGACCGAACCACGATGTTCATGTTGCGCGGCGCGAAGCCTTCGTAGGCCGGCGTCTGCTCGTTCAACAGATAGATCTCCGTTCCGGTTTTCGCATCGACGCCGCCTTGCTTCACGTCTTTGGCGACACCGACGATCGTGAACCATTGCGTGGTGTCGACCGTGCCGCCGGGTTGAATCCGGTGACCCACCGCGCTCTGACCCGGATAGAAGAGCCGGGCCAGCGTCTGGTTCACGATCACCACCGGCGGCGACCTGGCGCCATCCATCGGCCCGTACGAACGGCCCTCGACCATCGGGATGCGCATGGTCGAGAAATAGTTAGGCATCACGTAGTTGTAGTAGTCGACGTTTTGCGGCGGGATGCCGGGCTTCGTCACGTAGCCCTCGAACCGCGTGTCGTTCGCGTTCACCTGGCGGCGCGGCGGAAGGCCCGACATCGCGGTGGCGCTCTGCACGCCGGGCACCTGGCCTAACTGCTCGGTGATCTGCTCGAACAGCGCGACGCGGCGCAGGCTGTCGGCGTACCTCGCGGCGGGCAGCACCATGTTGAACGTGACCAGGTTCGAGCGGTCGAAGCCCGAGTCGACGCGCGTCAGCTTCTGGAAGCTGCGGAGCAGGAGTCCCGCGCCGACGAGCAGCGTCACCGCCAGCGCCATCTCCGCCACCACCAGGGCGCGCCGCACCCGGGCCGCCGACGCGTGCGAGGTGGTGCGGCTCCCGGCTTCGCGCAACGACAGGCTCATCGCCCCGGCGTTGAGCCGGAGCATGGGCGCCAGCCCGAACACGACCCCCGTGCCTAACGCAAGGAGGAGCGTGTAGGCGAGCACGTGCGCGTCGAGTCCAACGCGCGTGGCACGCGGGATCCCGGCGTTGTTCGACAGCACCAGGGCGTGCAAGCCCCACCGGGCCACGAGCAAGCCCACCGCCGCGCCGGCCACCGACAACACCAGACTCTCCGCCAGGAACTGCCGGACCAGCCGGCCGCGACCCGCGCCCAACGCGGCGCGCAGCACGAGCTCCTTGTGCCGCGTTTCGGCGCGCATGAGGAGCAGGTTGGCCAGGTTCGCGCACGCGATCAGGAGCACGAGGAACACCGCCGCCTGCAGCACCCAGAGCGCGCGGCCCGCGCTGCCCACGATGTCGGCCAACAAGTCGTCGTAGCGCAACCGGTGGTTCTTGACGTTGGGCGTATGCACGAAGCCCTTCTGGCCGGGCGTGACGCCGGCTGAGCCGCCGTCGATCTGCGCCCAGTGCGCGAGCATCGGCTCGAGCTGGACGCGCGCCGTGGCGAGCGAGATGCCTGGCTTGAGCCGCCCAACGAGATTCAAATAGTGTCCGCCGCGATAGCTCGAGATGCTGTCCGGGTCCAGCGTGAGCGGAAGCCAGATGCGCACGCCCTGGTCGTGGATGTCGAAGCCCTTCGGCATGACACCCACCACCTGCGTCTGCACGCCGTCGATGTCCACCTTCTGTCCGACGATGGAGCGCTCGCCGCCGAAGTTGCTGCGCCACAGCTCGTCCGAGAGCACCGCCACCGGCGGCGCGTTAGGCAGAGTCTCCTGGTCGGTGTACCACCGGCCGACTTCCGGCGTCACGCCCAGCGTCGGAAACAGACTCGCCGAGGCGAGCGCCGAGGTCACACGCGCCGGGCTCGACTCGCCGCCCACGTTCACGGCGTTCGCGTAGTAGGCGCCGACGTTCGAGAACGACTGGTTGCGCTCGCGGAACTCGAGGAACTCGGCCGCGTCGACGGGAAACTGGTCGAAGCCCAAGGTGGGGAACTGGCTCGTGATGAGGACCAGGTCACCGGGATGCGGATACGGCAGCGGGCGCAGGATCACGCCGTTGACGACGCTGAAAATGGCCGTGTTGGCGCCGATGCCTAACGCAAGGGTGAGGATTGCGACCGCCGCGAAGCCCGGTGCGCGCAGCAGCGAGCGCACCGCGTAGCGCACCTCGCGCCATATCTGCTCGAACCCGCCGCCGCCCCACATGTCCCGCGTCACTTCCTTGACGATGCCGACATTGCCGAACTCCTTGCGCGCCGCGGCTGCCGCATCCTCGGGCGACTCGCCGTGCGCGATGCGCTCCTTGGCATCCATGTCGAGATGGGATTGGATCTCCGCATCGAGATCGTCGTTGCGCGCGCCGCGATCCTTGGGTGACATCACGCCTCCTCAGTGGGCGGCGCCGCGAACAATTCGGCGACCGCCGTGGAGAATTGTTCCCACTTCGAGCGTTCGACGGCCAACTGCTTCCGGCCCGCCGTAGTCAGCCGGTAGACCCGCACGCGCTGGTTGTTCTCGGACGTGTTCCACTCGGCCTCGATCCAGGCCTGTCGCTCGAGGCGGTGCAGGGCCGGGTAGAGCGACCCGGTGTCCACCTGCAGCACGCCATGCGACATGGTGCGGATGATCTGGAGCAGCCCGTATCCGTGCCGGGGACCCCAACGGAGGCTCTGGAGGATGATCAGGTCGAGCGTTCCCTGGAGGAGCTCGATGCGCGTGAGGGGAGCGTGTCGCTTGGTCATGCGGGCAGGTCGGTTGGGTGTAGACAGCCTACAGCCATGGGTGTAAGATGCCTACACCCTGGCCCTGCGTCAATAGTGGAGTCGCAACTTCGGTCCGGTTTGGTTGATGACATACGTGGCGCCAGCGGATTGTTGCTACATTGGACGCGTGAGTCCAACTGCGCTGCGAGCGCTTCTCGTGAGCGTCGGTATTGTGCCGTTCGCCGCATGGAGCGTCGTCAAGCTCCGGCGGTCGCCCAGCGTGGCGACGGGGGCGCAAGCCCTTGGAGCGTTTGGCTTGCTCCTGGTCGTCGTGGCGCACATTTGCGAGGGCTTTCGCTTGTTGCCGCAGATGGGATGGGGCGAGCCGCAC
The DNA here is from genome assembly GCA_035496295.1 of Gemmatimonadaceae bacterium. Classification (GTDB taxonomy): domain Bacteria; phylum Gemmatimonadota; class Gemmatimonadetes; order Gemmatimonadales; family Gemmatimonadaceae; genus JADGGM01. Next base: position 25,786 of record DATJET010000143.1, on the reverse strand, counting down.
AGCGTCGGGCACTATCTCGATCTGTTGGGCGCAGCAATCGGACTCACACTCGTGCCGCTCGGTTACCTCGCCTCCCCGCGAGGCCGTGCAGAAACGTCGAACTGACGTACTACTAGCCGTTTGATATCTGGTGGCACGTCTGTTGACGCGGCCGCTCGGAGCGAGTAGCTTACTGGACTGTACTAACCAGCCTTCCCAATGACTTACGCCATTATTCGCACCGGCGGGATGCAGTTCCGCGCCGAGCCGGGCAAGACAATTCGCATTCCCTCCCTCGAAGCCGACGTGGGCGCCGCCGTCACGTTCGACGAAGTGCTCCTGGGCTCCGATGGCACGACCGTCCATGCCGGCGCCCCACTCGTGAGCGGTGCCAGCGTGACCGGTGAAGTGGTGAAGCACGGGAAGGGCGACAAGATCGTCGTCTTCAAGTTCAAGCGCCGGAAGAACTACTCGCGGAAGCAGGGACACCGCCAGAAGTTCACCGACGTCAAGATCAACGACATTTCACTCGGCTGACGGTTCGCCATGGCTCACAAAAAAGGCGTAGGCTCGAGCCGCAACGGTCGCGATAGCGGCCCGAAATATCGCGGCGTGAAAAAGTTCGGCGGCGAGCACGTGCGCGCCGGCAACATCATCATCCGCCAGTGCGGCACCAAGATCCATCCTGGCCGCAACGTGGGTCTTGGCACCGACTTCACGATCTACTCGCTCATCGATGGCGTCGTGAAGTTCGAGCACAAGAACAAGCTGCGGTTCAAGGTCTCGGTATATCCGGAGCCCGGGGACGCGGCCGCGGGCGCGGCCTGAGGGAAGCGGCTGACGCCTTGGGAAAGCGGCGCCTAACGGCGCCTTGGGGAATGGGGCGGGGGTTGGAACCGCGCGGCAAAAAGAACCTCAATGGCAACGCGCCATTGAGGTTCTTCTATTTCCACCCTTCCTTGCCGAGGGAAACCCACGTCCAACCCGTTCCCCAAGGCGCCGTTAGGCGCCGATTCCCAAAAGCGTCAGCCGCTTCCCCAAGGCGACGTCAGTCGCCGCTTCCCTCCGTCAGGGCTTCTGCTCGTAATTCGGCGGCTGCGTCTCGTATCGCTTCGTGAGCAGATCCTGCCGCGACACATCGTTCTGCTTCTGTCCGCGCACATAGACGGCAACCGCGCGCGTCGCAAACTCGAACGGGTCGCCATCCCACACCACGACGTTCGCTTCGTGTCCCGCTTGCAGCGTGCCGATGCGGTCCGCGACGCCGAAGATCTCGGCCGGCGCTTGTGTGATCGCCTTGAGCGCGTCGTTCCACGACAGGCCGTAACCCACCGCGTTGCCCGCCTCGTAGCGGATGTTGCGCACGTTGAACAACTCTTCGTCGCCGCCGCCGTTGCCGATGAGCGCCACCAGCACGCCCGCCTTCCGGAGCAGCGCCACGTTGTCCTGGCGCGAGCCTAACGTACTGAACGAGGTCGGGATGTTCGACATCGCGCCCGCGAGCACCGGGATCTTGGCGGCCGCCAAGTGGTCGGCCACTTGCCAGGCTTCCTCGCCGCCGCCAATGATGACCTTGATACCGAATTCTTTCGCAAGATCGATGGCCGATTGAATGTCGCTCGCCTCGTCGGCGTTGATGAGAAGCGGGATCTTGCCCGTCAACACCGGCACCAGCGCGGCCAGCGACGCCGGGGTGGTCGACATCTGCCGCGACTGTCCGCGGTCGAACTCGGTGACGTGCTTTTCATAGTATCGCGTGTCCTGCAACAGCTCCCGAAGCTTGGCGATCTGTTGTCCCTTCGCCGGAGCGCCATCGCCGCCCCCATCTCCGATGCTCGCGATCATCGCGGCCGGCGCACGAAGAATCATCTCGGCGCGCGTGTCACCGAACAGGTCGATCATCGCCGCCTGTCCGGCAATCAGTCCGCCGCCCGGCGTCGACATCACGCTGGTAATGCCGTCCTCGCGCGCCGGTGGAATGAGCACCGAGCGCGGATTGAGCCCGTCCCACGACGTGAAGTCGGGCGTGATCCCTTGCTCGCTGCGCGCGCGCGACTCGTTCGCGCCGGCACCGAAGCCGACTTCGACCAGGCCTAACTGCGTTTCGGCGTCCACCAGGCCCGGCGTCACCCACTTGCCCGACGCGTCCACCTTCTCGGCGTCCGACGGAACGGTCACGTTCGCGCCCACCGCTACGATCTTGCCGTCCTTGATGAGTACCGTGCCGTTCTCGATCGGCGGGCCACTCACCGGATACACCTTGCCGCCGGTGATGGCGATCGTCTGCCCTGCCAGAGTGCTAACGGGGGCGATGGCGGCTGCCGTGCACACCGCCGCTGCGAACCAGAGCGTGCGTGACGTCATCGCTGGGTCCCTCCCGTCGTGTCGAGCGGCACGAAGCCTAACTCGAAGTCGCTGCGCCACCTCGCCTGCGGGTCGCTCCGGTCATAGAGCAACGCGCCGTCGACCCACACTTTCTCCGTGTGCGTGTACACGCTGAACGGATCGCCGGACCACAGCACCACATCCGCGTCTTTGCCCGTCTCGATCGATCCGATCTTGCTCTCGAGATCGAGCGCCCATGCAGGATTGATGGTCATCCATTTCACCGCGTCTTCTTCCGTGATGTTGAGACCGATCGCGCGACCGGCCGCCATGGACTTCGCGACTTCCTGATTGAGTCGCTGCGAGCCCGACGGATCGTCAGAGTGAATCATCACCTTGACGCCCGCCTTCCAGAGGAGCGCCATGTTGGCGCGCACCGCGTCGAGCGCTTCCATCTTGAAGTCGCCCCAGTCGGCCCACACCGCGGCACCGATGCCTTCCTTGGCAAGCACGTCGGCGATCTTGTACGCCTCGACGCCGTGATGGAATGCCCGGACCTTGTATCCGAATTCGTGCGACATGTCGATGACTTGCGCCATCTCGTCGGCACGATAGCAATGCATCTGGACGAGGATGTTGCCGCGCAGCACCTCGGCTAACGTCTCGAGGCCGAGGTCGCGTGGAGGCGGCTCACCTTTGCGATTCTGGAGCCACGCGTCCCACTTGCGGCGGTACGCTTCGGCCTTGATCCACTCGGCGCGATAGCCAGCCATGTTGCCCATGCGCGTCTGTGGTCCGCCGCGATTGCCGTACACGCGCTTGGGATTTTCGCCGCACGCCATCTTGAGACCGTACTTGGCGCCGGGGAATTTCATTCCTTGTACGGTGCGCGACGGCACGACCTTGAGGATCGCGCTGCGTCCGCCGAACAAATTGCCGGAGCCCGGCAGCACCTGAAGCGTGGTGACGCCGCCCGCCAGGTTGCGTGGGAACTGCGGATCCTGCGGCCAGATCGAGTGCTCCGCCCAGACGTACGGCGTCGCGGGATTCACGAGCTCGTTGCCGTCACTGTTGGACTCGACCGCCGGTGCGGGGTACACGCCAAGGTGCGAGTGCACGTCGATGATACCCGGCGTGACGAACTTGCCCTGGCCGTCGATCACCACCGGCGACTCACCGCCTTCGGCCTGCTTGATCGCCGGATCGTCCGCGCTCTTGCCCACAGCGGCGATCTTGTTGTCCTTCATGAGCAACGCACCGTTCACGATTCGCGGTCCGACCGCCGTGAAGATGGTGACGTTCTCGATGAGCGTCGGTTTCGACGCAAAGGGCTTGTAGGTGCTCGGGTACGGATCAGCGTTAGGCACCGAGAGGGCGCCGGGGCCCGGCTTCGTCGCTGGCGTCGTGTCGCTGCGAGCAGCAGCGTTCGTATCGGCGCGGGCCGGGGCGGGCGCTTGCGTGGCGGGCGCTTGCTTCGCGCATCCAGCCACGGTGATCGCAAGCGCGAGAGCGAGCATGCGCATTGCTTCGCGTGACCTCCGTCTTAATAGGGGTAGTGCGGTGTCGGGGGCGGAAGCTATGGGGCGACACACACTGTCGCCAGGGTCAACGCGAAGGCAGCAGCCGCTGTGCGTTCGTCTCCAACGCCGCTCGCTTTACCCGCTCGGTCAGCGGCAGCGCCAGAAACTGATCGACGTTCTTCCGCATGCTCTCGACGCCCGGACTCGGCCAGTCCGTCCCCCAGAGCAGCTGCGATTCCAGCTCCTCGAGCCGCGGGAAATACTCGAGCAGCGAGCGCGGCGGAATGCCCGACAGGTCGAGCCACACGTGCTTGTGCCTGCGCAGCACGAAGAACGCTTCCTTCATGTAGAGCGGGCGACCGCCGTGTGCCATCACGAGCCGCAGATCGGGAAAGTCGATGGCCACATCGTCGAGCTCCATCGGATTCCCATACTTGCTGCGCGCGCCCGGGAAAATGCTCGTGCCGGTGTGCACCAGCACGGGCAGTCCGTGGTCCTCACAACACTTGTAGATGGTGGCCAGTGACTCGAGCCCGCGCGTGTAGTCGTTGGCGGCGAAGGCCTGGTGCGGCGGATGGAGCTTCAGCACGCGCGTGCCTAACTCGAGCAGGTGCTCCACGCCGGAGGCTGCATCGCGCGTGGTGACCGGGTCTACGCCGCCGTATGGCAGCAACCGTGATGGGTCCGCCTCCGCGTATCGCGCCGCGAAATCATTGGTGTCGTCGGTGAATCCCATGACGTTGGGACTCGGATAGTTCACCATCCCCACGCGCTGGATGCCCTGCTCATCCATGATCGAGAGCAGCATCCGCGGATCTTCCATGAGCGCGAGCAGGAAATCGAAATGCTTCTCCTTCCCGCGCCGCATCGTCTCCATCACCGCGGGCTTGAGCTGCCGCCACGGCTGGATGTGGATGTGGAAATCGGTGACCGCGTATTGTTCGTTGGGCGCGACGCCTTGGGCGCCGCTCATTTCCCGGTGAACTGCGCCGAGCGCTTCTCCAGGAACGCGCGCACACCCTCGGCGCGATCGTCGCTCGCGAAGCACAACTGAAAGAGCGCCGTCTCGAGCTTGAGGCCATCGTCCAACGGAAGGCTGAGCGCGGCGCGCGTTGCTTCCTTGGCGGCAGCCACGGCCACCGGACTCTTCGACGCGATCGTTTCCGCGAGCGCCAGCGCGCGGTCGAGCAGGGCAGCGGGCTCGACGACTTCGTCCACCAGGCCTAACCGGAGCGCCTCCTCGGCGCCGACCATGTCGCCGGTGAGAATCATCTTGAGTGCGGCGCCCAACCCGACGATGCGCGGCAGCCGCTGGGTGCCGCCGCCGCCGGGAATGATGCCGAGATTCACCTCGGGCTGGCCGAAGCGCGCCGCCGAGCTCGCGATACGAATGTCACATGCGAGCGCGAGCTCCATCCCGCCGCCCAGGCAGTAGCCGTTGACGGCCGCGATCACGGGCTTGGGACACCGTTCCACCGCGTCGAAGATCGTGGCGGCCTTCATCACGCGCCATTGCTCCACCGTCGAGCGACCCTCGAACTCGCCGATGTCCGCGCCGGCGACGAACGCTTTGTCGCCTGCCCCCGTCGCGACAATCGCGCGCACGCCATCATTCTCCCGCGCCGCCGCCATCGCATCGAGAAACGCCGAGCGCACCTGGCGGTCGAGTGCGTTTCGCTTCTCGGGCCGGTTGATGGTGATCAATGCCGTCCGCCCGCGCACTTCCTGCGTCACCACGCTGCCGTCCGTCATCGCTCGTTCTCCCAGCGGTAGAAACCCTGTCCGGTCTTCTTGCCCAACTCGCCGCGCGCCACCTTGTCGCGGAGCAGCTGCGGCGCACGGTATGTGTCGTCGCCTAACGTCGTGTGCAAGTGCTCGGCGATAGCGAGCCTGACGTCGAGCCCAACGACGTCCGTCAGGCGCAACGGGCCCATCGGATGGTTGTAGCCCAGCTCCATCGCCCGGTCGATGTCGGCTGCGCTCGCCGCGCCTTGCTCGAGCATCCGGATCGCCTCGAGACCCAACACCACGCCTAACCGACTGGTGGCGAAACCGGGCGTGTCGCGCACGACGATCGGCTCCTTCCCCACGAGCGCGGCGAACGCCCGCGCCTGCTCGACCGCATGGTCGCTGGTCGCCGCGCCCCGCACGATCTCGAGCAGCTTCATCACCGGGACCGGATTGAAGAAGTGCATGCCCAACGCGCGCTCCGGATGTTGGAGCGGCCGCGCGATCTCGGCGATCGAGAGCGACGACGTGTTGCTCGCCAGAAGCGCGTCGGGCGACACCACACGCTCGAGCGTGGCGAACAAGCGCTGCTTGAGGTCCAACCGCTCGGGGATCGCCTCGATCACGATCGTCGCCTCGGCCGCACATTCCTCTGCACTCGGCGCCGTCATGAGCCGCTGCAGCGCCCCGTCGCGTTGGGCGGCCGTGCACTTGCCCTTCTCGATGGCCTTGTCGAACGCGCGCTCGATGTGCTGCACGCCCCGCGTCAGTTGGCCCGGGCTCGCGTCGCTCAGACACACGGGGCAGCCGGCGAGCGCGGCCACGTACGCAATGCCGTGGCCCATCGTGCCCGCGCCGATCACGGCCACGACCGGCGTCGTCACGACGGAAGCGCCATCGACCGCAGGGCTTGCTGCATGAGCGGCAGGTGATCCGTGCACAGGGCATCCACGCCTAACGCGGCGAGCTCGGTCGCCTGCTCGGTGCGGTTCACCGTCCAGGCGATCACGCGTCCGCCGGCGCCGTGCACCGCCGCGACCATCGCCGCATCGATGAGGTCCCACCGCGGCCACGCGTCGAGTGCGCCGGCGGCGCGCATGGCCGCCGGCACATCGTCCACCGCGCGGTCGAACAGAATGCCACCGCGAATCTCGGGCGCGATCGCACGCGCGCGGCGCACGGCATCGTGGTCGAAGCTGTGCACCGCACAGCGTGCCGGCTTGGGCGACGTGCGGATCACCGCGATCGTGGCCGCTTCGACGTCTGTGCCCTTGAGCTCGACGAACGCGTCCGCGCGCCCGCGGATGGCGGCGAGCACTTCGGCGAGCGTCGGAACGAGCGCCATGCCGCGCACCGAGAATCCTTGCAGCTCGTCGAACGTGAGCGCGTCGATCCGCTTTCCCGTTAGGCGGCCGGACGGCGCCGTCGCGCGCGGGACCTCGTCGTGGTGCACCACCACCACGCCATCCGTGGTGGTGTGCACGTCCAACTCGATGCCGTCGGCGCCCAACTCCAGCGCGCGCATGAACGACGGCAGCGTGTTTTCCGGCCGCTCGCGCGGGGCGCCGCGGTGTCCGATGAGCAGCGGACCGGCCCGGCGCGCCGGTCCCGCGCCGGGCCCCTGACCAACTGCGTTAGTCGTCACTCTTTTTCGGCTGGATCCAGTCGTTCTCCTTGAAGATCGACCGCAGCAGCTCGCGGTCGGCCGCCGTCGGCATCACCGACTCGACGTACTCCTTGTATCCCTCTCGGGGAATCGGCTCGCCATCCAGGTTGAACGTCTGGCCTTTGTACTGCCCGATGCGCCGGTTGAACTTGATGCTCGGCACCTTGAGCTTGGCCTGGTGCTCCGGCACGTACAGGTTCAGCCGGTCGATCAGGCCTTGCACCTCCTGCCGGTAGAGCTCGCGCGCGTACTCGTTGAGCCGCGCCGGGTCCGGATTCTGCGGATTCGTCCGCTCGTCGAACCGCCCCTTGAGTCCCCACGTGTACGCCCACTGCGCCGACGACGAGGCATCGGTGCCGAACAGATCGAACGCCGTCGACACCCACTTGTTGAAGTAGCGCTGCATCACGTCCGTCGGGATGCGCCCGGCCTTGATGATGCGAAGCAGACCGTTGTTGCCGGTGCCTAAATGGAACGACTCCTCGCGGAGCATCGGCTTCATCGAGCGCGAGAGCGGCGCGAACGCCGACGTCGACATCATCTGCAACTGGTACTTGCCGTCGCGATCGATGAACTCGGTGTAGGCAAAGAAGTCGAGCCAGTTCTCGACGTTCTCGTTGAAGGAGCCGAGTAAGCGTTCGTGCTCATCGGCGCGACGCTGGAGCAGTTTCTCGGCTTCGCGCTTGCCCTCGTCGCCGAAGTGCGTCACGAGCAGATACGACATCTGCCATCCATGCCGCATCTCTTCGGCCATCACGCGATAGATGGCGAACAGATCGTAGTCGCTCGGCGCATGCTGGAGCAGGGCGCGCTGTTGCTCCACCGACGCGAACTCCGTGTCGCCCTGAAAGATGATGAGCGTTTGCAGCGCGTCGCGGATCCGCTGATCCGGAATGTGCATCACGGTCGGCCACTTGTGATTGCCCCGGTAGTGGCCGAACTCGATCTCGGCGACATCCAGCTCGGCGAGCTTGACGTCGAACTTGTAGTCCTTGAGCTCCTTGGCCTCGAGACCGATGTCCTCCTGCCAGACCTTGAACAGGTCCACCCAGTCGTCGAAGTTCGTGATTTTCGTCAACGCCATGGCGTCATACTCCTCTGGTGAACAGCTGTGGGCCTATGCCTAACGCAAGGCCCATCGATCAACGGGCCGCCGGCTGGCCGAACGCCGGCCGCCGCTTTTCCAGGAACGCCGTAATCCCTTCTGCCGCGTCGCCGCTTCGGAAGCACTGGAGCTGCGCGTCGAGCTCGTAGTCGAGCATGTCGGGCAGCGAACGATCGAGCGACGCGTACACCGCGCGCTTGGCCATCGACACGGCCAGCGCCGGCTTGGCCGCGAGCACGGACGCCAGCGCCCGCGTCTCTGCGCCTAACGAATCGTGGGGCACCACGCGGTTGAACAAGCCCAGCCGCAGGCACTCCGCGGCATCGGTCATCTCCGCCAGCCAGAACAGTTCGAGCGTCTTCGCGGGACCGACGAGCCGCGGCAAGAAGTACGTAGCACCCCAATCGGGATGCAGTCCGATCCGGTTGAAGGTCTGGCCGAGCGACGCGCGATCACTGGCGATGCGCATGTCGCAGGCAAGAGCCAGATTGGCACCGCCGCCCGCCGCCGCACCGTTGATGCTGCCGATCACCGGCTTGGACGACGCGCGCATCGTGGTCACCACGCGCCGGCCCGCTTCGACTAACGCGGCCATCGCCTCTTCGTCGCGCTTGGCGATGAGCTCGGACATGTAGCCGATGTCGGCGCCGGCGCAGAAGGCGCGGCCCGCGCCCGTGAGCACGATCACGCGTACCGTGTCATCCTGCTCCAGCTCATCGAGCGCGTCGGCGACCTCGCGGCGCATCGTGCCCGCGAACGCGTTCAGCTTGTCGGGGCGGTTGAGCATCAGCGTCCCGATCCCGTCCTCGCGCTCGACGCGAATGTATTCGTAGCTCATCGCACACGCTCCACGATCATCGCAATGCCCTGGCCGACGCCAATGCACATCGTCGCCAATCCCCGCGCCGCCTGGCGCCGCCGCATCTCGTGCACCAGCGTCGTCAGCACCCGCGCGCCCGACGCGCCTAACGGATGGCCCAACGCGATGGCGCCGCCGTTGACGTTGACGCGCGCCGGATCGCAGCCCAGCTCGCGCATGCACGCCACCGACTGCGACGCGAAGGCTTCGTTGAGCTCGACGAGGTCGATGTCCGTCATGCGGAGCCCCGCGCGCGCGAGCGCCTTGCGCGTCGCCGGCACCGGGCCCAGTCCCATCACATCGGGAGACACGCCTGCCACCGCCGACGCCACGATGCGCGCCATCGGCTCTCGCCCCAAGCGCCGCGCCGCCGGTTCGGACATCACGAGCAGCGCGCTCGCGCCATCGTTGATCCCGCTCGACGAACCCGCCGTCACAGTGCCGTTCTCTTTCACGAACGCCGGCTTCATGGCGGCGAGACCCTGCATCGTCACGTCGGGTCGCGGATGCTCGTCGCGCGACACGACCGTCGCGTCACCGCGCCGTCCCGTCACCGTCACCGGCACGAGCTCGGCGTCGAAGCGGCCGTCGGCCATCGCGCACGCCGCACGCCGCTGGCTCTCCAGGGCGAACGCATCCTGCTCCTCGCGCGACACGCCGCACCGCTTCGCCACTTCCTCCGCCGTCTCGCCTAACGAGATCGTCCACTCGCGCGGCATCTTGGGGTTCGTGAACCGCCAGCCGACCGTGGTGTCCGCCGACACCGGCGCGGTGCGGGGAAATCCCTCCTCGGGTTTGAGCATCACCCACGGCGAGCGCGACATGCTCTCGACGCCGCCGGCGATGAACACGTCGCCTTCACCGGCCCGAATCGCCTGCGCCGCGCTGGCCACCGCCTGCAGCCCCGAACCGCATAACCGATTGACGGTCTGTCCGGGAATCTCGACGGGCAATCCGGCGAGCAGCGATGCCATGCGCGCCACGTTCCGGTTGTCCTCGCCCGCCTGATTGGCGCAGCCGAGGATGACGTCGTCGATGCTCGAGGCATCGACGCCGGTCCGGTCGACGAGCGCGCGGATGACGCCCGCCGCGAGATCGTCCGGCCTAACGCGCGCCAGCGCGCCGCCGTGCCGGCCGATGGGAGTACGAAGCGCTGCGACGATGACCGGAACGCTCACGACAGGTCCACCCAGACCGACTTCACCTGCGTATATCCCTCCAACGCGTACGACCCCAGCTCACGACCGAAGCCCGACTGCTTGTAGCCGCCGAACGGCGAGCCCGCGTCGTACATGTTGTACGTATTCACCCACACCGTGCCCGCGCGCACCGCGCGCGCGGTGCGCAGCGCCTTCTTGATGTCGCGCGTCCAGATGCCCGCGGCCAAACCGTAGATCGTATCGTTGGCCAACGGAATCGCGCCGTCCATGCCGCCGTGGAACGACATCATCGCGAGCACGGGGCCGAAGATCTCCTCGCGCGCGATGGTCATGCCGGGCTCCACGTCGCCGAAGATCGTAGGCGCCACGAAGTAGCCCTTGCCGTTCACCGGCACGCGCTCGCCGCCCGTGAGCAACGTCGCACCTTCCTTGCGGCCGCTCTCGATGTAGCCCAGCACGCGCTCCATCTGCACCTTCGACACGATCGCGCCTAACCGGGTCTTGGGATGCAGCGGATCACCGGCCACCATCTTCTTGGCGCGCTCGAGCATCTTGTCGCGCAGCGCGTCGCGGACGTCCTCTTCCACGAGCAGGCGCGAGCCGGCGGCGCACACTTCGCCCTTCCCGTAGAAAATGCCGGTGAGCGCGCCGCGCGCGGCCGCGTCGAGGTCGGCGTCGGCGAAGACGATGTTGGGCGACTTCCCGCCCAACTCCATCGACACCTTCTTCACCGTGCTCGCGGCGGCGCGCATGATCTCCTTGCCCACCTCCGTCGAGCCCGTGAACGCGATCTTGTCCACGTCCGCGTGCTGCACGAGCGCCATGCCCGCCACGCGCCCGGGACCGGGCACGCAGTTGAACGCGCCGGCCGGGAAGCCCGCCTCGAGCGCCAGCTCCGCCATGCGGAGGGCAGTGAACGGCGTCTCCTCCGACGGCTTGAGGACGATCGTGTTCCCGCAGGCGAGCGCGGGGCCGATCTTCCAGGCCGCGAGCGACATCGGGAAGTTCCACGGCACGATCGCGCCGATCACGCCTAACGGCTCGCGGAGCGTGTAGTTGAGGAACGGACCATCCACGGGAATCGTCTCCCCGTACACCTTGTCCGCCCACCCGCCGTAATACATGAACGTCTCCGCCGTCAGGCGAAGGTCGATGGCCGATTCGAAGATCGGCTTCCCGTTGTTGAGCGTCTCCAGCCGCGCCAGCTCGTCCTTGTGCTGCAGGCAGAGCTCGCCTAACCGATGGAGCATCTGGCCCCGCGTGCGGGCGCTCAGGCTGCGCCACGCGTCGCTCTCGAACGTCCGCCGCGCCGACTCCACCGCGCGGTTCACGTCGGCCGCACCGGCCTCCGCCACCCGCGCGATCGTTTCTTCGGTCGCCGGATTCACCACCCCGAACGATTTCCCCGACGCCGCCTCCGCCGGCTCACCATCGATGATGAGCCGGGTCGGGAACCGCTCCGTCTCCACCGCCGTCATCGCCGGCGCCTACTTGCCCTTGAACGTCGGCTGCCGCTTCTCGACGTACGAGCTGATGCCTTCCTTCGCGTCGAGACTCTTGAACAACAGGCTCTGCAGCTCGCGCTCCATCGCCAGGCCGTACTCGAGCGGCACCTCGGCGCCCGACTGCACCGACCGCTTGATGTGCCCAACGGCCATCGCCGCCTTGTTGGGCAGGCAGAACTGCCGCGCGTACAGCAGCACGCTGTCCCACCAGTCGTCCTTGGCGTACACCTCGTTCACGATGCCTAACGTTTGCGCTTCCTCGAACGAGAACGTACGGCCCGTCGCCATGAGCTCGATGGCCTTCGCCTTGCCGACCAACCGCGCCAGCCGCTGCGTCCCGCCCGTGCCGGGCAGCACGCCCAGGTTCACCTCGGGCAATCCGATCTTGCCCGAGTCCTGCTTCGCCAGGCGAATGTCGCACGCCATCGCGATCTCGAGTCCGCCGCCCACGCAGTGTCCGTTGATCGCCGCGATCACCAGTTTGGGCGTCTGCTCGAGCCGGCTCAGCGTCTCGTTCGCGTGCAGACAGAAGTAGTACTTGAACGTCGGATCCATCTCGTTGAGCATGTTGATGTTCGCGCCCGCCGAGAAGAACTTGTTGCCCGCGCCGCGCAGGATGATCACCTGCACGGTGTTGTCGAAGCGCGCCTTGAGGATGCAGTCGTCCAACTGCCGCATCATCTCGTGCGTGTACGTGTTCGCCGGCGGATCGTTCAGCTCGATGATGGCGATGTTGCCATCCATGCTGTACGTGACCAGCGTCGCCGTGTCGCGGTCAGTTACTGTGGCGGTAGCCATCGATCAACCTCGGGTGTAAAAAGTCCATGGTGTCGTCGCGCGCCCAAGTGGAACGCGACGCAAGGGTCAGCCCGCCGACGAATGGGGCAGCGCGGCATCGGACACCGGCAGTCCCACGTATCCGCCCAAGAACAGGTGGCAGACGTTCTGACTCAGCATCTCCACGCCGACATCGCCCAACGGATCGTACCAGTTGTAAATCCAGTTCATCATGCCGAAGAGCGAATACGCCGCTACACGCCGGTTGAGGTGCGCCGGCCCGTGCGCCCGCTCGACGTCGGCGAGCACATCCATCAGCGCGCGCGTGTACTCGCGCTTCATGTCGTTCACTTTCTGCAAGTATTCGCCCGACAACGCGCCGGCCTCGTGCGACAACACCTTCATCTCCGCCATGTGGGCGGCGAAGTAGTCCAGATGGTTGTCGATGAACCGGCCGATGCGCTCGATGGGATCGGTCACGCCGGTGAGCGCCGCGCGCATGCCCGCGATGACCGCGTCGAAGTTGCGGGTCTGGATGAGGTAGAGCAGTTCTTCCTTGCTCTGGACGTAGTAGTAGACGCCCGCCAGCGACACGCCGGATGCACGCGCCAAATCCCGCATGCTTGTCTCATGGTACCCACGCTCGGCGAACACCTTGGCCGCCGCGGAGAGGAGCGTGTCGAGCTTTTGATCCCGGGTTGGTCCCGCCATTCCACCCCCCAGCGAGCTTTCGAACGATCGTTCAACTCCAACCTACCCCCGGGCAAGGGGAGCGTCAAGCGAGCCTTAACACCCCGGTGTGATCTACGTCTCACTTGGCGACGGGATGACTGAGCCCAAGCCAACGGCCGATGAGCCGGATGACGACGCGCTCATCGCCCGGTGGCGGAGCGGGGACGAGCGGGCCGCGACGCTCCTCGTGGAGCGGCACGCGACGCCGCTGGCGCGATTCGTCGCCGGGTTAGGCGAACGCCGCGAGGTGGAGGACGTCGTCCAGGACACGTTCGTGCGGGCGTTCGCCTCGCTCGGCGGCTTTCGCGGCGAGAGCTCGTTGCGCACGTGGCTGTTCACGATCGCGCGCAACCTCGTGCGCGACCGCGCGCGCAGCCGGAAAGCAGCGCGCGATGTCGTCTCGATCGAGGAGTGGCACGCGGCCACGGAGCACGATGCGTTGGACGCAACGGTGGCCGACGAAACGGAAGCGCGGATGCGGCGTGCAGTGGCAACGTTGACGCCCATGCAGCGCGAGGTGTTCACGCTGCGCGTGACCGAGGGCATGTCGTACACGGAGATCGCGGCGGTCGTATCCAGCACGGAGGGCGCGGCGCGGGTACACTATCACAACGCGATGCGCGCGATCAAGGAGTTTCTCGGGTGACAGAGTGTACGCGGGACGACATGCGGGATCGGCTGCCCGACCTGCTTCACGAGCGGTTGGACGTAGTCGAGCGCGCCGAGGTGGCGCGGCACGTGGCGTCGTGCGCCGTGTGCGCGGCGGAGCTCGAGCTCCTGCGGTCGATGCGGAGCGCGCTCGCGCCGGCGCCGCGCGTTGACGTAAGGCGGATCGCGGCGGCGGTGGCGTTGTCGCGCGGAGCGACGCCGGCCGCGCCGGACGTTCGCCCGTTAGGCACGCGGCGGGTGGCGTCCGGCAGCCGCCGCATCGCGTGGCGCATTGCGGCGGCGGTCGTCGCGGCGGCCGCGGGGCTCGGCGCGTGGGCGGTCACGCACCGGCAGCCGGCGAACACGTACGCCGTGGTCCACCAGGCGCCGCCGCACGCGGACTCCGTGCCGATCGCGCCGACCGAAGCCGCCAACCCGCCTGCAGCTCCGGAGCATCCTGGCGCCGTGGTGAGGACGCCCGCCACGACCACGTCGCCGGCCGCCAACCTCAAGATGCTGGCCAGCACCGGCCACCACGGACTGGTCATGGATGGCGGCGTGAGCGACTTGTCCGACGGCGACGTGCGCCTGCTGCTCCAGTCGTTGGACAGCCTAACGGCGATTCCGGACGTCGAGCCGGCGGCCGTGAGCTATCCGATCGACGACGACGGCGGAGCGCGATGATGCGGCGCATCTTTGTCGTCCTCGCGGTTGCGGTGCTGGCCGGTGGCGGGTCTCTTGCCGCCCAACAGGATACCGCATCGGCGCCCGACACCGCTGCCCCGGGCGCCGAGACGCCCCAGCGCCGGCAGCTCGAGCAGCAGCTGCGCCTCCGGTTAGGCCAGGTGGTGCGCCGCCAGCTGCAGCTCACCGACGAGCAATACGCGCAATTGCAGGCCGTGAACCGGAAGTACGAGGCGCCGCGCCGCGACCTCAATCAGCACGAGCGCTACCTGCGCCTCTCGCTCCGCGCCGAGCTCCAGTTAGGCGACAAGGCAGACCAGTCGAAGGTGGCGGGTTATCTCGATCAGCTCAGCGATGTGCAGCAGTCGCGCCTGCAGGTCTTTCGTCAGGAGCAGAAGGACCTGGCCGGATTTCTGACGCCGGTACAGCGCGCCAAGTACGCCGCGCTCGAGGAGCAGATCCGGAAGCGTGTGACGCAGATGCGGCAACGGCAGCTCCAGCGACACCAGGCGCGCGGTGCGCGCGCCGGGTCGCGCCGCCGCAGTGAGTGAGAGTACGCGCGCCTAACGACCTACCTCCGCCGCGTCGAGCGCGCTTCGCGCGACTCCGCGACGCGTCCGACCTTTGACGGTAGCAGTCGGCTCACCATCGGGAACTCCTCTGGTGCCTCCAGGGACGCTACGGCTAAATCGACATCCAGACTCGGCCAATGGAGATGGTGTTTGGCGGGCCGGGTCACATCCACGATCTGACGAACCGTTGCATCTGCAAACCACGGAAATTGGGTGAACGGCACGAACACTTCCCGGTCGTCGATCAACAGCCAGAAGCCGGTCGGCGAGATGTTCGTGACTTCAACTGCCAAAGTGCGTTTGCCAGGCTTGCCGTATTTCATCGGCGTGCTCTCTCGCGAGACGAAGGGCCGTATTCACACGGCGATCGGACAGTCCCCAGTTCTGTGCGACTTGGATCTCCGGATAGAGCCAGAACTTCGCCTCTCCGGTTGAGTGCTGAACGTGTACGTGCGGCCGCGGCTCCTCGCGCGAAAAGAAAAAGAATCGAATCCCGCGTCGCGCCGAACGATCGGACTCATTGCGCCACGAATTTAGTCGCGAAGGGCGATATGCACCACAACAAACGAACGCACGGGCGCAGTTGAGGCGCCCGGACCGCTCCGCTAGATTGCGCATCTCGCGCCCGGGTGGCGGAACTGGTAGACGCACGGGACTCAAAATCCCGCGCCGGCAACGGCATGCGAGTTCGATTCTCGCCTCGGGCACTCGAAGTTAGGCAGCGGGCGACAGCTGTCCGCGGCGACTTGGGACGGCGATCATCCTCCGTACCACCCTCCTCGGCGACGCACACCGCGTCCAGCGTCCCAACTCTCGAAAAAGCTAGAACGTCACGCTTGCACATTTCTATTAGAAATACTTAGTGTAGGTACGGTCGGTTCCTCGAAAATCGCCCCAGTGGACTGCACGGACCCGTCAGGTCGGCGGCTCCGGTGCGCACGCTTAAAGGATCGCACGTTGGCAAGGCGCGGCGGCCCGACCGTTTCGTCGTGAATGCCCTTCGAAGGAGTACGCGTGGAGCAGTCCGTCACCGGCAGTCCGCTATCGTTCCTCGAGTCTGCACTCGGCGGACGATACGCGTTTCGGCGCGAGCTGGGACGCGGCGGCATGGCGACGGTCTACCTCGCCCACGACAGCGTGCGGGATCAGCTCGTGGCCGTGAAGGTGCTTCTGCCGGAGCTCGCGGTGAACCTCGGTGTCGATCGGTTCCTTCGTGAGATCGAGGTCGGGACGATCCTGCAGCACCCGCACATCGTTGGCGTGCTCGACTCCGGACAGGTCGAGGGCACCCTGTACTACACGATGCCCTTCGTGGAAGGAGCATCGCTGCGCGAGCGGCTGCAACGCGAGAAGCAGCTGCCGATTTCGGATGTGATCACAATCGCGCGCGAAGTCTCCGAGGCGCTCGACTACGCGCACTCGAAGGGAGTGATTCATCGCGACATCAAGCCGGAGAACATCCTCCTGAGCCCGGATCATGGCGCCATGGTCGCGGACTTCGGCGTCGCGCGCGCGGTGTCGGTGGCCGGCGGAGACACAATCACGCGCACCGGGATGACGGTTGGCACGCCGACCTACATGGCGCCGGAGCAGGCGATGGGAAGCCGGGACGTCACACCCGAGAGCGACATTTACAGCTTGGGCTGCGTCGTCTACGAGATGCTCGCGGGGCAACCACCGTTCACCGGTCCCACCGCGATGGCGGTTTTCGCTCGCCACTCGCTCGACCAGATCCCGAGCCTGCGCATCGTCCGCGGCACGGTGCCCGACGCGGTGGAAGACGCGATCCTCCAAGCGCTGGCGAAGGTCCCGGCGGACCGGTTCCGTTCGACTCGCGACTTTGCTGCGGCGCTCACCGACGATGAGGGTGCGGCGCGCCGCCGACGCGCAGTCGCAGCAGCGGTGGCCAGGCCTCAGTTCCCGAGCCCGGCGGCGCCCGCGCGCCGGACGCGATGGATGCTCGGCGCTGCGGCGAGCTTGGCCGTGCTCGCAGTCGCGGGATGGTTCGCCTGGCCGCACATGCACGGGAATACCGCGCCGGCGGGTCTCACGGGGGACTTCGCGAAGAAAAACATCGCGGTGATGTATTTCGAGGACCGGAGCCGCGGCGCGTCACTCGGCTATCTCGCCGACGGCCTAACGGAGGCGCTCATCGACGAACTGAGCGCCGTTCCGCAGCTCAAGGTCACGTCGCGGAACGGATCCGCCGCATTCAAGGGCAAGGATGCGATTCCCACCGACAGCATCGCGCGCGCGCTCAAAGTGGGCACCGTCGTCAACGGCACGGTCGAGCTCGCGGATCAGGGACGCGTGCGCGTCACTGTTCGCCTCGTCGACGCGCTCAGCGGTGCGCAAATCGACAAGACGGTGATCGAACACCCCATGCAGAGCGAGCTCGACCTGCAGGATTCGGTGGCGCACACCGTCTCGTTGTTCCTGCGCAAGCGCCTGGGCCAAGAGGTGCAGGAGTTGGTGTCACGCGTCGGGACACGCAACGATGCGGCGTGGGACGCCCTGCAGCGCGCGCGCCAGACGGAAACCGAGGTGGATGCGCTGGTGCGTGCGCACGACGTGCCGGCGGGCGTGGCCAAGCTCGCGGCTGCCGATACCGCCCTGGCCGCGGTCGAGACCATCGACAAGAGCTGGCCTACGCCGAGCGTCGACCGAGCGTGGCTCGGCTATCGTGCGGCCCGGCTCGTCGGCCCATCGGACTCGAGCTTCACTCGTTGGATCGACTCCGGGCTTGCCGACGCTGCCAGGGCGCTTGCGAAGGCGCCTGGCAACGTGGATGCCACCGAGGCGCGCGGCACGCTGCACTACCTGCAGTGGCTGTACAACCTCGCGCCTAACGCAGCGGCGGCGGACGCGTTGCTCGCGTCCGCCGAGCACGATCTGCGCACGGTGACGCAGACGAACGACCAACGGGCCTCCGCCTGGAACACGCTGAGCCATCTGCTCATCAACAAGGGACAGCTTGCCGAAGCCAAGCTCGCGGCGGAGAACGCGTACAAGGCGGATCCCTATCTCACCGACGTGGACAAGACGATCCTGCGGCTCTTCCTCGCGTCACTCGATTTGGGGCTCCGCGGCGAGGCCGAGCGCTGGTGCACGGAAGGCCGGACGCGATTCCCCCAGAGCTATCGATTTACCGAGTGCCGACTCTGGCTCTACTCGCTGCCCGCTCCCGCGCCGCCTAACCTGGCCGATGTCTGGAAGACCTACGACGAGTACGTGACGGCGAGTCCGGCGAACGTGCAGGAGTTCGACAAGCTCAAGGGCAAGATGATGGTCGCGCTGGCCCTCGTCCGCGCGGGACAGATGGACAGCGCCCGATCGCTGGCCAGATCGGCGGAGGGAGACCCGCAGATCGATCCCACCGGCGAGCTCACGAACCTGGCATCGATCGTGTTCGCACAGAGCGGTCGCAAGGATGCCGCGATCGACCTCATCGCACGGTTCCTGGCGGCGAATCCCCAGCAGCGTGCCTTCGCGGCTAAGGATGAGTCGTGGTGGCTCAAGGACCTTCGCTCGGATCCGCGCTACGTGGCTCTCCTCAAGGGAGCCAAATAACCTCCCGGCACGACCAACGCATCACCGCCTAACAGAGTAGTTTGTACACACGGCGTGCGCCGCACCCTCGTTCGCACGCCACACCCGCTGGTCCGGAGACTTTACGCTCATGCGCCACCTCAGCACGGCTGGTTTCGTCGCGGCATCGGTGATGGCCCTCACGGCCTGCGGGGATACCGCCCGGCCGCCCGCGTCGGCCGCGCCACAGGCGGATGTGACGGGCCCACTCGCCGTCACCTGCAACTTCACGACGCTCAAGCAGAACGCGCGGGCGTACGCCGCGTCGAACAAGGATCCGCTATTTACGATCATCGGCGATCTGCAGTCGCTCTCGAAGAACGGCCCGAACGCGGCGGCCACGGACAAGGCGTTCGACGGACTCTCGCGTCTCGCGGCAATGCGCGGCACGAGTGCACAATTGAGCGGAGCGACCGGCGCCGTGTTCAACGACCTGACGACCGGCTTCTTGGGCTGCATGGAGAGCTACATCACGGCCACCATACCGGGCGACTTCACCGTGGCCGGCGCGCTGGGCCCGGGTTGGCTGTACGAGGTGCGCGGCAAGGATGCGGCGGACGGTTCGTTAGGCACCTACGAGCGCGGCAACACGCCGTTCTGGGCCGCCGAGGCGCCGGCAGGGTGGGGCGCGTCGATCAGCGCCACGTCGCAGGCGAAGCGGTTCCTCATCTACGGGTCGCGGATCACCGACTTTCTTACGAACGATCCCGAAGTGGGCAGCTCGTTCGAGTTGCGAACCATCCCGACCATCGCATCGAGTGTCCTCGCGTTCTCGTCGCCGCTCACGATCGGCGTGTGCAACCTCGACGTCACGCCGACGATGCGTGTGCAGCACATCGACGCGATTCTGCTGCTCAAGACGCTCGCTTGTAGCACGCCGCCGGCATTCGCCGCCGCTTCTACACGGAGCTCGCGATTCTTCGCCGCGCTTTCGCGACACGCAGCGGAGTTGATCACGCCGAACACCCTCCAAGCCGCGTTCAAGCTCGGCGCAGTTGGGGGCGGGGCGAGCGAGCTCAGTCCGAGCGTGGTGATCGACATGCAGAAGGTGACGCTGTCGTTCGTGAAGGGCGTCGCGAACGGCACGAACTCGGCGCCGCTGGCCGACTCCGCCGGCAACCCGATTCAGGCGACGGTCACGACGCTGGCTGGCACTCCGCTTCCGAACGTCGTGGTGACGTTAGCCATCGCCGGTAACAACAGCTCGATCGCGTTCTTCCGTGATGGCACGAGCGCTCCGAGCGTGACGGTAGCGCGGACCACCGACGCCAACGGTCTCGCGACATTCGCGGGTGTGGCGCTGACGAAGGCCGGCGGATATCAGCTCACAATAGCGGGCAGCTTCGACGGCGTCGCGGGAGCTCCCGTTGCGTCGAATTCGTTCAACATCCAGAACAAGTAGACGGATCCTCACTGGTCGACGAGCGAGATCGCGCGGGCGATCTCGCTCTCGACAGCGAACACATGCGATCGCGACTGAGCGCCACGCTGATCGTGGCCGCCTTGTGCGGCACGATCAGATCAGGCGACGACCTCAAACGCCAGGTGGATGGCTGGCGCGCCGCGCACGAGACTCAAATCGTCGCGCAATTCGATCATCTGCTCCGCTTCCCGAGCGTCGCCGCCGATCCGTCGAGCGTCGCCGCGGCAGCCGACTACCTCGAAGGGCAGCTCAAAGCTCGCGGGTTCGATGTGGCGCTGCTCACGGTGCCTAACGCACCGCCGGTCGTGTTCGGATCGCTGGCCACCCCGGGGGCCACGCGCACCGTCGTGTTCTACGCGCACTACGACGGCCAGCCCGTCACACCCTCGCAGTGGACGACGCCGCCGTTCGAGCCGGTGATGCGAACCGGCCCGTTAGGCAGCGGCGGGACCGTCGTCGACTGGACGACCGCCAAGCCGCCGTTCGACCCGGAGTGGCGGCTCTACGGCCGCTCGACCGGCGACGACAAGATCTCCGAAATCGCGTTCCTGGCCGCGTTCGACGCGCTCAAGTCGTTAGGCAAAAAGCCGTCGGTCAACATCAAGGTCGTTTGGGAGGGCGAGGAAGAAGCCGGCTCGCCGCACCTGGCGGACATCTTGCGCACGAACAAGACCAAACTGTCCTCGGACCTCTGGCTCATCGGCGATGGACCCGTGCACCAATCGCGGCGCCCGCTGCTGTTTTTCGGCGCGCGCGGCACCATCGGTCTCGACGCCACGGTTTATGGCCCGATCAACGCGCTGCACGATGGACACTATGGCAACTGGGTCCCGAATCCGGCCGCCATGGTCGCCAACCTGATTGCCGACCTGCGTGCGCCGGACGGTCGCGTCCTCATCCCCGGCTTCATGGACGCCGTGCGCCCCGAGACCAAAGCCGAGCGCGATGCAATCGCCGCGCTGCCGCCGGTAGAAGACGAGCTGAAAAAAGAATTCCAGATCGCCCGAAGCGAGACAGGCGGCGGCCTGATGGACGCCGTCATGAGCCCGGCCCTCAACGTTCGCGGCATCAGAGCTGGCAAGGTTGGCGGCGAAGCAGCAAACGCGATCCCGATCGACGCCGAGGTTTCCATCGACTTCCGCCTGGTGCCTGACCAGATGCCTGACACGGTGCGCGCGCAGGTGGAGTCGTTCCTCCGTTCGAAAGGCTGGACCCTCGTCACGGACACGCCGGACTCTGCGACCCGGCGCGCGCACGACAAGATCATCAAGATCGATTGGGAGAAGGGATACGCCGCGTTTCGCTCGGATATGTCATCGCCTGCGGCACGCGCCGTCATCGCCGCGGCAAGCCATGCCTCCGACCGGCCCGTCGCCGTCGTGCCGATGCTCGGCGGGAGCGTGCCGCTCTACGTTTTCGACGACATCTTTCACGCGCCCCTCGTCGGCTTGCCTGTCGCAAACCACGATGACAACCAGCACGCGGCGAACGAGAATGTCCGGTTGCAGAACCTCTGGGACGGCATCGACGCGTACGCGGCGATGATGGGCGAACTGAACTGGTGACCGCCCGCGCCGTCCTCTTTGACGGCCGCCCCGCATCTCCCGCCCGCGCCCCGTGACTCGGCCGCGCGACGCAACGTCCTTCCTGTACCGCGGCGGTCCCGCCGCGCAACGGTTCGACGAGCGCCCATCGATGCCAACGTCACTCAACTGCCCAAGCTGCGGCGCTCCGGCCCAGTCCGATGCGACGCAATGCGCCTATTGCGGCTCGCGCCTCGCTATGGTCGCGTGCCCGGCCTGCATGGGGTCGATGCTCGTCGGCTCGCAGTTCTGTCCGCATTGCGGCGCGAAAGCGGTCGACCCGAGCGCGGCAGCGGGCGGTCAGGTGCTCCATTGTCCCGGTTGCAGCGGCGACATGCCGGCGGTGCAGGTGGGTGCGACAGCCATGCACCAGTGCTCCAAGTGCGGCAGCTCATGGCTCTCTCCCGATGCCTTCAGCGCGCTGTGTTCCGACAAGGACGCGCGCGGTCTCGTCGCCGCGGCCACGGGATGTCTGCCGGGGTCGGCGCCCATCGCGCACCCGTCGCCCGTGCGCTACGTCCACTGTCCCGAATGCCAGAAGGTGATGAACCGCGTCAACTTCGCGCATTCGTCGGGCATCGTGATCGACGTCTGCAAGAAGCACGGCGTGTGGTTCGAGAAAGACGAACTGCGCGGCGTGCTGGATTTCGTCGCCCGCGGCGGGATGCAGCAGATGCGCCAGAACGATGACGCGCAGCGGGCGCTGCAGCAGCGTGCGTTAGGCCTTGTCGATCCGTCGCTCCTGCAACCCGGCGTATCGAGTGCGATGAGCGTCGGATCCATCACCGTGCACGTCCAGTCGTCCGATGCGCAGAACGTGACACTGCGCTCGTTGTTCGACGCAATCTTCCATTGACCCGAACGAGCGCACACCGGAGCCACGCATGACGCTGCGAGAATTCATCACCGGCGAGCTGATCGACATCATCGAATGGCCCGATCAGACCGACACCACGATGGCGTGGCGCTTCTCGCGCCCGCAGAACGAAATCAAGAACGGCGCGCAGCTCATCGTGCGGCCCGCGCAAGCAGCGATGCTCATCGATCAGGGACGCATCGCCGACGTCTACCAGCCGGGCCGCCACGAGCTCATCACCGCGAACATGCCGGTGCTCTCCAAGCTGCAGGGCTGGAAGTACGGATTCGCGAGTCCGTTCAAGGCCGACGTCCTCTTCGTTAGCACTCGGCAGTTCGTCGACCAGAAATGGGGCACCACGAACCCGGTCATCGTGCGTGATGCCCAACTGGGACCGGTGCGGCTGCGCGCATACGGCACGTACGCGATGCGGCTGGTCAACCCGCGCAAATTCGTCGAGCAACTGAGCGGCGCCACCGCGGGCTTCGACACGGACCAGATCGTCGATCAACTCCGCGATCTGATCGTGGCCAAAGTGAGCGGCGCGCTCGCGGATGGCGGCATCTCGATCTATGAGCTGTCGGCCAGGTACGCCGAAGTCGGCGCGCTCGTCCAGCAGCGCGTTGCGCCGCAGTTCGACCAGTACGGCCTGAGTATCACGCAGTTCGTGATCGAGAATGTGTCGCTGCCCAGTGAGGTCGAAGCGACGCTGGACCAACAGACGCGCATGAGTATGTTGCGCGGCCAGCTCGACACGTACACGCAGCTGCAAAGCGCCGACGCGATTCGCGACGCGGCGCGCAATCCCGGGGGCGGCGCGGCCGCGGGCGTCGGCATCGGGATGGGTGCGGCGCTCGGGCAGCGCGCCGTCGCGGCGGCGGCGCCGGCGGTGGGTGCGTACGAGCCCCCGCCGCTTCCGTCGGTCGCGTGGTACTATGCGGTGGGCGGCGAGCGCAAAGGACCCGTGGATCAAGGCGCGTTGGCCGTTCCGGGCACGCTCACACCGGAGACGCTCGTCTGGCGACACGGCATGGCGGGGTGGACCCAAGCGGCTCAGGTTCCGGAGCTCGCGCCGCTGTTCCCGCCCAAGCGGTAGGCACACAGGGAACCGCGCGGCGCGTCCGGGGGTCTTCGGCGCGGCGCTCTCCCGTTAGGCGTCTACCGCCATCAGCGCGGCTTCGCGCGGAGATACTGCGGCGGCCAGCGCACCTCCTGGCCCAGCGCGTGCGCGGCCGCGAGCGGCCAGTGCGGCCGGCGCAAGAGCTCACGCGCCATCACCACCAGATCCGCTTGCCCGGACCGCACGATCGTGTCGGCCTGTGCCGGATCGGTGATGTACCCGACCGCCGCCGTTCGCACACCGGTTTCCCGGCGGATCCGTTCCGCGAACGGCACGTGATACCCCGGGCCCATGGGAATCTGAACCTTGGGCACCACGCCGCCGGAGCTGCAGTCGATCGCGTCCACGCCGCTCTCGCCTAACCGACGTGCGAGCGCCACTGATTGATCCGGCGTCCAGCCGTCATCGCGCCAATCGGTGACCGAGAGCCGCACCAGGAGCGGCAATCGCTCTGGCCACACCTCGCGCACGCTCGCCACCACCTCGAGCACCAGCCGAATGCGATTCTCGAACGACCCGCCGTACGCATCCGTGCGTACGTTGGCGAGCGGCGAGAGAAACTGGTGCAACAGGTATCCGTGCGCCGCGTGCAGCTCGATCACCTGCATGCCCGCTGCGAGCGCCCGCTCGGCCGCACATCGAAAGGCCGACACCACACGCGCGATCCCCGCCTCATCGAGTGCATCCGGCGTTTGATAGTGGTCCCCGAAGGGCAGGGCACTCGGCGCCGCGAGATGTGTCCACCCGCCCGCGTCCACGCCCACCGGACCGCCGCCCTCCCAGGGGCGACCCGTGCTCGCCTTGCGGCCGGCGTGCGCCAACTGCGTTCCGAACACCGCGCCCTGCGATACCACGAAGTGCCCGATTCGCGCGAGCATGTCCACGTGTTCGTCCTTCCAGATGCCGAGGTCCTGCGGGCTGATGCGCCCGTCGGCGGTCACGGCCGTTGCTTCCGTTAGGACCATGGCCGCGCCGCCAGCCGCGAACTGCCCAAGGTGGACGAGGTGCCAATCGGTGGCGAATCCGTCTTCGCTCGAGTACTGGCACATGGGCGACACGACAATACGGTTGCGCAGCACGACGCCGCGCAGCGGCAGAGAGGCAAAAAGATCCATTGGGTTCTGGCCTAACGCAGTGCCTTTCGGACGACGAGCTTGAGACCCGACCACGTCGCGTCGACCGCGCACACTTTCACGTCCACGAAGCCGAGCGGAAGCGCGAGCGCGCGTATGGTGTCCTCGGTGATGTCGGTCGGCACCTTGGCCGACTTCTTCGGCCACGACACCCACACCACGGCTGTCGGACCGAGCGTGCGACGATACCACTTGAGCGCCGCGTCGAGCTCGGCCGCGCGCGATGCGAACACGTGGACCATGTCGGTGGTGCGCGTCGCACGCGCCACGAATGTCACGCCTGCGGGCAGCGGATCGACGATCGTCTTGTAATCACTCGGCGCATTCGACGCGCACAGTGACATGCCTGCCGTGATGCCGAGCTTGTCGGCGAGCGGCGTCCCAGAATAGCCTGCCATTGCGTCCGACTCCTCGACGTGGTAGAGCGGAGAAAATTGCCCCACCGCGGGCCGCAATTCAATACAATGCGTGCAGCGGGCGGGCCGGGCCTCGTTAGGCGGAGGCCGTGTGGTCCGCTTCGGAGCTGCGCCGGAGCAAGCATTACGTGCGCGCGCAACCGGCC
Source organism: Gemmatimonadaceae bacterium (assembly GCA_035496295.1). Taxonomy (GTDB): domain Bacteria; phylum Gemmatimonadota; class Gemmatimonadetes; order Gemmatimonadales; family Gemmatimonadaceae; genus JADGGM01. The sequence continues at coordinate 261 of DATJET010000143.1, read as the reverse complement.
GCCGCGGGAACCAGAGGGGTTCCGTGTGGTAGAAACCGCGGTAACTTCCAGCGGATTTCGGCCTCTCGCGCCGGAACCGCGCCGACCCCATCGCGCCCGCCACATGCGCGTTGTGCGGGCGCACGGCCGCGGATCACGCGAGAACTGGTTCGTCACCTGCCGGAGCGGGCGCGGCACTGCCGTGTTCGCTCCGTTGCTCACTGTGGAGCCTGGATCATGCCCCTTCGCGTCAGCACGCGCCGGTCCGCCGCCGACTCCGTC